>JAGBLC010000205.1 GCA_017635615.1 Prevotella sp. | reverse complement strand
TTTACTCTGACTTTTTTTGATATGGTGGTAAAACCTTAATGTAGTAATGTAGCAAAGTTGAAAAGTAGAAATACAAAATACAAGAATCAGCTAACCATTATCTAAACTACTAAAAATCAGCATGTTGACTCATAATATCGTTAATCCTGTAATGCCTGACTGAACAATGAAGCACGCATAGGTGAAAGAATGTGGGCGAAAATTTGCGCTCACATCGAAAATCGTACAAATGTTTTAAACATTGTTGAAATATGCACAGGAAATAGTGGCTTTTTGAAAGTTTCTTACTACCTTTGTAGCCCAAAATTCATCGAAAAATGAAAAAAAGACTGTTCGCCATACTGGCCGCTATCCTGACAAGCGGCATCCTGATTGCCATGTGCCCTAAGAATGCAGGGCATGCCGTTCCTGTCTCGCTCGTTGAGTGGAAGGCCGGAACAATCGTAAGCGAGGCCGACATCAAGGCTTATGGAGGACTCGACAAATGTTTCGCTGCCGAACCCATACCCGACGCTGTCTGGAAGCGCATGCAGGGCAAGACCTACAAGCAGAACCCCTATATCGGGCGCGACGACCTGCGACATATCCGCGTGCTCCACTCCGACTACGACGGGAAGATCCATATCGGCGAGATGATCGTCAACAAGCGGATAGCCGATGTCGTCGTACGAATATTCCGTCAGCTCTACGATGCGAAGTACCCCATCCAGCGGATGCTGCTGCCCGACGTCTACAATGCCGACGACGAGAAACAGATGCGCCACAACAACTCGTCGTGCTTCTGCTATCGCGTCGTAGCCGGAAGCAGCAAGCTATCGAAACATGCTCGCGGGCTGGCCATCGACATCAACACCCTCTACAACCCCTACTACAAAGTCCGGAAAAACGGCACCCGCTACATTCAGCCTGCAACAGCGGCAAAATACTGCAACCGCTCGGCATCCTTCCCCTACAAGATCGACAAGCAAGACCTCTGCTACCGTCTCTTCACTGAGGCTGGCTTCGAATGGGGAGGGTCGTGGAAATCCTGCAAAGACTTTCAGCACTTCGAATTCAAAGAATAAACCCAACGACACATGATTAGCAATACCGACCTAAACAAACTGAAGAACATCGTCGACTACTTCAAGGAAGTGCCCTACGATGTCACGCGCGCAGAGCTCTACAATGCCCGCGAGCTCTATCGCGGCTTCGAGACAGGCAAGCCTGAGACCTACCCTCTATGCTACGACCAGCGCGTCTACCGCCACTACTTGGCCACCGGCAAGCAAGGTGAGAGCATCGACGAATCGCTGGCACGAACCATCCACGACCACGGCATCCACACCGCTATGGAAGCCTTCTTCCAGACCCACAGCAACCGCCTGTGCATCGGCATCATGGGCGGCCATGCCCTGCTGCGCACCGACGGGATGTTCCGTAGCATCACACTGCTCAGCAAACGGCTCACCGAACAGGGGTTCTATATGCTCAGCGGCGGCGGACCGGGAGCGATGGAAGCCACTCATCTCGGTGCATGGATGGCAGGACGAACGACAGAGGAAACAGACGATGCCTTGCTGACGCTGTCGGTAGCACCCTCGTTCCGCGACGAGGGGTGGCTATCAACGGCCCTTCATGTGATGGAACGCTATCCGCAGAGCCAGTATGTCAGTCTCGGCATCCCCACATGGCTGTACGGTCATGAGCCATCGACACCCTTCGCCACGCATATTGCCAAGTTTTTCGAGAACAGCATCCGCGAGGACAGCATCCTCACGCTGGCCTTCGGAGGCATTGTCTATACGCCCGGAAGTGCCGGTACGATGCAGGAGGTGTTCCAAGATGCCGTCCAGAACCACTACCTGTCGTTCGGCTTCTCCAGTCCGATGATCTTCTTCGGCCGCGATTTCTGGACAAACGAGATGCCTGTCTACCCGCTGCTCGAGAATCTGTCGGCTCACGGCAAGTATCACAACCTGCTGCTCACGCTGACCGACGACACCGACGAGATTGTTGCCAAGCTGCAGGAGTTTAGGCAAACGGCTGCAGATACTTCGAAAGCTACATAGCAGAAATGAGCTACAACAGAAAACAAAAAATCGGAGAGTTTCGCTGTGAAACTCTCCAATATTGTTGTGAGGTGCGTAGCAGAGTCGAACTGCTCTATATGGTTTTGCAGACCACCACATAACCGCTTTGTTAACGCACCATGATTGATTTTGCGGTGCAAAGGTACGAGAAATATTTCGAACCACCAAATTTTTACCTCGTTTTTTGTGTAAATCGGCTACTTTTTTTGTTTTTTTGTGCCTCCACCCTATCCGGACAGCTTCCATCATGCCCTTTACGGACGTTTTTCAGCTGGCAGCCAGCACATCCTTCGCATGGGTCGGCTTTACCATGCAACACCTTGCGCAAGCGGTAGGCAAAATAGCCGACGGCGCACAAGAGGACGACGGCGACGATGAAATACTGCACCATCATCAGCCGATGATTTTATAGCGGGCGAACTTCAGCAGCAGCTGCTTGGTGCCTGCATTACGGAAGGCAACGGTGGCCTTGACGTTCTCGCCAGAGCCCTCAACACGCAACACATTACCGATGCCGAAGCGCTCGTGTTCGATGACATTACCCTCGCTCAACGCTGGCTTTTCACCGAGGGTCGAAGCCGGCGACGGTTGCCTCACGGCATCGCTCAGACGGCGCATGCTGCCTCCCGCCTGGGCATAGCTCCGCTTAAAGCGCGACGAGAAGGGGTCCTGCGGCTGTTCCTCTCTGTGGCCGACGATGCGGGGCTTGGGGTCGGCTCTGAACTGTGTGGCGACGGGACGCGAATTTTGCATCCTGTTGTTGTTGCGGAAGAAGTCGGTTGTCGGTTCTCCGTTTTCTTCTATCGTCAATAGAGCAGGGTCGAGGTCGTTGATGAATCGGCTGGGCGTGTCAAACTCCATCTTGCCGTAGCGGTAGCGGTTGCGTGCACAGGTGAGGATGCAGTGTTGCTCTGCCCGCGTGATGGCCACATAGAGCAGTCGGCGTTCCTCTTCGAGTTCGCGCTTCGAACTTGTCGCCATCGGACTGGGGAAGATATTCTCTTCCAGGCCGACGACAAAGACGGTGGGAAACTCCAGACCCTTCGCGCTGTGGACGGTCATCAGCGACACGCGATGCTTCTCGCCCTCGTCGTCGCTGTCGAGGTCGGTCATCAGCGACACCTCCTGAAGGAAGGACGTGAGGGAGACTCCGTCGGCACGGTCTTCTTCCCTACCCGACTCCACAAACTCCTGCAGACTGCTGAGAAACTCTTCCAGATTCTCTTGGCGTGCGATGGCTTCGGGCGTCTTCTCTGCATACAGGTCTTTGTAGATGCCGCTTTGCTGGATAATCTCGGCACCCATCTCGTAGGCATCCTGGGTGGCGGCTTTTTGTGCGAAACCGCTGATGAGTTGGTGAAACGCTCCCAGTTTGGCCAATGTCCCGCTGTTCACCTTCATGCCATACTGCAGGGGATTGCTCACCACCGCCCACAGACTGACGCCATGCATCATGGCCGTCTCCGAGATCCTGCCTACCGTCGTGTCGCCGATGCCGCGCGTAGGATAGTTGATGATGCGCTTCAGGGCCTCCTCGTCGTCGGGATTGACTACCAGTCGGAAATAGGCGATGATGTCTTTGATTTCTTTTCGTTGATAGAAGCTCAGTCCGCCGTAGATGCGGTAGGGGATGTTTTCCTTGCGGAACGCCTCCTCAAAGCTGCGGCTCTGCGCATTTGTACGGTAGAGGATGGCGAAGTCGCTATATTCGCAACCATCTTCCTTGCGTATGCGCTTGATGTCCTTGCTGACGATCATTGCCTCCTCCTTGTCGCTGTAGGCCTTCTTCAGGACGAGTTTCTCGCCCTCGTCGTTGCGGCTGTAGATGTCTTTCGGAATCTGCCGCTCATTGTGCTTGATCAGGCTGTTGGCCGCATTCACAATGCGCTGTGTGCTGCGGTAGTTACGCTCCAGCTTGAATTGTCGAGCATTATCGTATAACTTGGTAAATTCCAAGATGTTATCGATGTTTGCTCCACGGAATCCATAGATACTCTGAGCATCGTCGCCCACCACACAGACGGCCTGCCGCTCCTTCGTCAGCTGATAGACGATACGCTGCTGCGCCCCGTTCGTGTCCTGATACTCGTCGACGAGGACGTAGGCAAACTGGTTGACGTATTTCTGGCGTATCTCCTCATGCTCGTTGAAGAGTACGTAGGTATAGGCCAACAGGTCGTCGAAGTCCATTGCGTTGGCTTGCCGGCAGCGGGCAGCGTATGCCGAATAGATTTGGCAGATGGCAGGCATCCGCTGCTCGTAGTCGCGCTGCAGGGCGGCACGGTCGATGGCATAGTCGTCGGCCAGAATCAGGTGGTTCTTCGCCATGCTGATGCGGTTGTGTACCGTCGCGGGCTTATACTGCTTGTCGTTGAGCTTCATATCTTTGATAATCGCCTTGATGAGCGATCGAGAGTCGGTCTCGTCGTAGATGGTGAAGTTGCTGTTGAAGCCGATGTGCTGCGCCTCGCGGCGTAGGATTCTGGAAAAGATGCTATGGAACGTACCCATATAGAGATGGCGTGCCTGCTCTTCGCCTACCAGTCGGCCGATGCGTTCGCGCATCTCGCGAGCTGCCTTGTTGGTGAAGGTCAGGGCCAGGATGTTCCAGGGTTTGAAGCCGTGTTGCTCCAGCAGATAGGCTATCTTGTAGGTCAGCACACGCGTCTTGCCCGAGCCAGCTCCGGCAATCACTAACTGCGGTCCGTCACAATATTCCACCGCTTTGCGCTGACTCTCGTTCAGTTGTTCCAGCAATGATTTATTCTTTTCCATATCATTCTATTTCTTGTAGATTCCTCCGTCGACGGTCTTCGGGTCGACGTCTTGTCCTTCGCGTGGCATGATGGGTACAAACTTCATCTGCTTCATGATGGCGTACTTGCGCTTCACCATGTAGTTGGAGGGATTCTTCGACGAAAACTTCCTCGGGTTGGGCAGCGTGGCGGCTATCAGGGCGCAGTTGGCACGCGTCAGGTCGGCCGCATGACAGTCGAAATGCTCCTGGGCTACAGCCTCAACGCCATAGATACCGTCGCCCATCTCGATGCTGTTCAGATAGACCTCCATAATGCGCTGCTTGCTCCAGACGAACTCTATCAGCACGGTGAAATAAGCCTCCAGCCCCTTTCTCACCCACGAGCGGCCGGGCCACAGGAAGACGTTCTTGGCCGTCTGCTGTGTGATGGTACTGCCGCCCAGCTTGCGTTTTCCCTCTAAGTTCTTCATGGCTGCCTGCTCGATGGCCTTATAGTCGAAGCCGTGGTGCTTCAGGAAGCGCTGGTCCTCACTGGCCATGACGGCCACGGGCATGCTCTGCGACATCTTGTCGAGCGACACCCAGTGGTGCTTCAGTTTCAGCGGTTTCCCCTCCTGCCGCTGCTCAACGCAGCGGATGAGCATCAGCGGTGTGACAAAGACCGGTACGAAACGTAGCAGCACAACAGAAAGAATGGTGGAGGCAAAGAAGGCCACCACCATCCATTTCAGCGTTTTTTTGATGAATTTCAACTTTTCTGTCTTTTCTGTTTCCTACTTTTTACCTTCCGGCTTACTGCAGCGTTCCGGCGTTGGCAGCGTCAATCATGGCCTGGCTGGCATAGAGATAGATCTCCACGCGACGGTTCTGAGCCTTACCGGCAGCGGTAGAGTTGTCGGCAACGGGGTTAGCCTCGCCAAGTCCTTCCACCGAACGAATCTGGCTGGCAGCAACAGCCTGACCGAGCAGGTAGTTCTGCACGCTCTGAGCACGCTGCAGCGACAGCTGCTGGTTCTTCTGATAGCTCTGCTCGGCGGTAGAGTTCTTCCATCCGGCATTGTCGGTGTAGCCCTGGATAGCGACGTCGGCGTCGTTGTAGGTCTTCAGCACGTTGGCAAACTCGGTGAGCGATGTCTTGGCGGCATTGGCCAGCGTAGCGCTACCTGTGGTGAAGAGGATACCGCTGTCGAAGGTCACCTTCACAGCCTGCAGACCGTTAGCGTCGGTGATGCTTTCCACCTGAGCGTTCTTCACAGCCTCGGCAGCAGCCTTGGCCTTGTCCATCTTCTTGCCGATGAGCACACCAGCCGTAGCACCTACAGCCGTACCGATGGCAGCACCGATGGCTGTGCTCTTCGTGTTGTGACCAATCACCTGACCCAGGATGCCACCTAATGCAGCGCCGCCGGCACCACCGATGATACCACCCTTGGCGGTGTTGTTCATACCACAACCAGACAACAGAACGAGGGAGCAAAGTCCCAGAACGGATAACTTAAACTTTTTCATTTCCTTTGTTTTTTTAATTGGTTATTATACTATATTCAAAAATCATACGTGCGTACGTGTGCGTATTACATATAGGTATATGAATGCTGTTGACGTACACATTACGACGCAAAGGTAAGCATTTATTTTTAAACCGACAAGCAATTAAGCTTTTTTATGACAAACTAAAGAAAACTTAATTTTTAGGGCCGTTGTGTGTGAGAACCAACTTTTTTGTGTATTTTTGCATTCAAAACCAATCCACCATGACAACAACAAACATCAAAGCTTGTGCTAAAATCAACCTGGGCCTGAACATCGTCAGCCGTCGCCCCGACGGTTATCACAACCTCGAGACGGTGTTCTACCCCGTGCCTATCTACGACGACATCACGATAGAGGCACTATCCGATAGTGAGCAGACGAGATTAACGATTGTCTCTCCTTCTGACGATGAAGGGAGCCCCGCCCCACCTCTGCCTGTCGACGACAATCTCGTGATGAAGGCTTATCGGCTAGTTGCCGAACAATATGCCTTGCCGCCGGTCAGCATAACGCTCGTCAAGCGCATCCCCATGCAGGCCGGTATGGGAGGCGGGTCGGCCGACTGTTCGTTCACCATCCGCCTGCTCAACGAGATGTTTAACCTCAACATGGAAACGGCTGAAATGGAAGCATTTGCATTAAGGTTGGGAGCCGACTGTCCCTTCTTCGTCAGGGCGACACCAGCCTACGCAGAAGGTATCGGCGAACAGCTCTCAGCCATTCAGCTCGACCTGAGTCAAT
>JAGBLC010000204.1 GCA_017635615.1 Prevotella sp. | reverse complement strand
AGCAATATCTGTACTCCTGAGAACAAATGTCTGAACTCCTGAAACTCCTGAACTCCTGAACCAAATGCTCAACCTCAAGCTCATATACAAGATTATCGGCACGCTGCTCTTCATCGAAGTGCCCATGATGCTGTGGTGTCTGGCCATGTCGTTCTACTATGGCGAGGACGACTCGCTGGCCTTTGTCATCTCCATCCTGCTGACCATCATCGGTGGCATCGTCTTCAAGTATATGGGGCGCGATGCGGAGAACTCCCTCGGGCGGCGCGACTCCTATCTCTTGGTGACGGCCACATGGATCATCTTCAGCTTCTTCGGGGCTTTCCCCTTCCTCATCAGTGGATATATCGGCAGCTTCACCGATGCCTACTTCGAGACCATCTCCGGCTTCACTACCACTGGCTGTAGCATTATCGACAATGTGGATGCCATGCCACACGGACTGCTTTTCTGGCGAACGATGACGCAATGGATAGGCGGACTGGGTATCGTCTTCTTCACCATCGCCATCCTGCCGTCGTTCGGCAGCGGTAATGTCAAGGTGTTCTCCGCCGAGGCAACAGGCCCTATCCGAGCCCGGATGCACCCTCGGCTGAGCACGCAGGCCAAGTGGATATGGAGCATCTATGTGATGCTCACCGTGGGTTGCGGCGTATGCTACTATCTGGCCGGCATGGGTATGTTCGACGCGCTCAACTATTCGATGACGACGACGGCCACCGGAGGATTCTCCACCCACAACGCCTCGACGGGCTATTTCCACAACCCCTACATCGACTATTCGGCCATCGTCTTCATGTTCCTCTCCGGAACGAGCTTCGTGCTGCTCTATTCGCTCCTCTTCAAGGGGCGCATCAAGCAGTTCTTCAAGAATGCCGAATTCAAGTTCTATGTGATGGTCGTGTTGATAGCGGCTACGGCCGTCACGATTATTCTCGTGTTCGACAACAATTATAAGGTGTTGGATGCCATCCGTGTGTCGCTCTTCCAGGTGATGTCGTTCATCACCACCACCGGTATTTTCAACGACGATGCTGCCCAATGGCATCACATCACGTGGGTCATCCTCACCATCTGCATGTTCTGCGGTGCCTGTTCGGGGTCGACGAGTGGCGGCTTCAAGTGCATCCGCTCGGTGATGCTTGTCAACATCCTGCGCAACGAGATCAAGCGAATTCTCCATCCTCGCGCCGTGTTGCCCGTGAAGGTGAACGAGACGACCATCCCTTATAGTTCGCAGGTGACGCTTCTGGCCTTCCTTGTCGCCTATATGTGTCTTTGCCTGTTCACCTATTTCATCATGATCGTGACAGGTGTTGACAGCACCAACTCCATCACCATCGCCATCAGCTGCGCCAGCAATGTCGGTCCGACGCTCGGCCTGGAGATAGGCCCGACGATGTCGTGGAGCATCCTGCCCGGCGTGGTGAAGTGGCTGCTCTCGGCGCTGATGCTCATGGGCCGACTGGAGATATTCAGCGTCATCGTTCTGTTCTCACCTTCCTTCTGGAAGGACAACTGATGATAATTGATAATTGATAATTGATAATTGAGAATTGAGAATTGAGAATTGATAATTGATAATTGATAATTGAAATAGTAATTATGGACAATCAGATTAGTAATCTCGCACCTCGCACCTCGCACCTCGTACCTCGAGAAGAAGGTAATCTCGCACCCTCGTACCCCCGTACCTTCGTACCTTCGACCACCCGTACCTCCGTACCCTCGAAAATGATGTGGGCGGCTCTCTTGGTAGTGTGCAACATGGTGTTGCCGCAAGTGTTCCACCTCATTCCGCAGGGCGGCGTCATCTTTGCGCCGCTGTCGCTGGTCATCCTGGCCGGGGCTTGCAAGCTCGGTTGGCGTGTCGGCGTGCTGGTGGCCGTGGCTTCGCCTCTTGTCAACCACTTCGTTTTCGGTTTGCCGCAATGGGGCGTGCTGCAGGTGATGATGGTGAAGCTTGTTGTCTTGGCCTTCTTAGGCGGATGGGCAGTACAGCGATACCAGCGTACGAGCATCCCGCTGTTGGCGGGCATCGTATTGGCGAGCCAGCTTATCGGAGGAATGGCCGAGCTGCTTCTCACAGGCGGCATTGCTGCCACCGTGGCCGACTTCACTATCGGATGGCCCGGTCTGCTGCTGCAGGTACTCGGTTGCTACGGCATCATGAAGATTAAAATCTAACCTCGCACCCCGATAAAATGTAATCTCGTACCTCCGTACCCTCGTACCCCCGTACCCCCGTACCCTCGTACCCCCGAAAAAAAAGAAACAATGGCACCTTATCGCAACGAAGAACTCCGCACAGCCTGGGACTTTGTGGAGAATACCGGCACGAGCATCTTCCTGACAGGCAAGGCCGGAACCGGAAAGACAACTTTTCTCCGAACGCTGAAGGAGCGACTGCCCAAGCGCATGGTTGTCGTCGCACCAACGGGTGTGGCGGCCATCAATGCCGGCGGTGTCACCATCCACTCGTTCTTTCAGCTGCCGCTGTCGCCTTATGTCCCCGATTCTTCGTATAAGTCGAAGTTCGACTTCAGCGCCGAGAAGCGCAACATCATCCGTACGCTCGACCTCCTCGTGATAGACGAGATCAGCATGGTGCGCAGCGACCTGCTCGATGCCGTCGACAACGTGCTGCGACGTTTCCGCAACAGCCGCTTGCCCTTCGGCGGCGTCCAGCTCTTGATGATTGGCGACCTGCAGCAGCTGGTGCCCGTCGTCACCGAACAGGATGCGGCCCTGCTCAACCGCTACTACGACACCCCCTTCTTCTTCGGCAGCAAGGCGCTGCAGAAGCTCAGTTACGTCACCATCGAGCTGAAGCATGTCTATCGGCAGAGCGACGAGCATTTCGTCCGTCTGCTCAACCAGATACGCGAGGGAAAGGCTACCCCGCAGGACTTTGCCGAACTCAACCGTCGCTATGTCCCCGACTTCCGCCCTCGTCCCGACGATGGCTATATCCGGCTGACCACCCACAACGCAATGGCGCAACGTTACAACGAAGGTGAGCTGCAGCGCCTGCCGTCGCACGCCTTCGTCTTTGATGCGAAGATAGAGGGCACCTTCCCCGAATATGCTTACCCCACCGACCAGCGTCTGGTGCTGAAAGAGGGTGCGCAGGTGATGTTCGTCAAGAACGATCCGGCGGCCACCCCCCGCTTCTACAACGGGAAGATTGGCCGCGTAGTAAGCATCACGAAGGAAGGCATCAGCGTGAAGTGCCCTGGCGACGACAGCACGATTATGGTGCAGCCGATGGAGTGGGAGAACGCAAAGTATGTTCTCAACGAACAGACCAAGGAGATAGAATCGCAGGTGCAGGGCACCTTCAGCCAGTATCCGCTTCGTCTGGCATGGGCCATCACCATCCACAAGAGTCAGGGACTCACCTTCGAGCGGGCCATCATCGATGCTGCCCTGTCGTTTGCCTCGGGTCAGCTGTATGTGGCACTGAGCCGATGCAAGACACTCGAAGGCCTTGTGCTGGCCAGTCAGATTACCGAGCGGGCGCTCATCAACGACCCACGGGTGGACCAATACTCGCAGCAACAAGAGGCGGCAGCCTGGCAGAGCATCGCTCAGCTGCCCACACTGAAGGAGCAGTACATCGTCAGCCTGCTCTGTGAACTGTTCGACTTCGAAACGCTACGCACGAAGGAAGAGTGGCTCTGCCGTGTCATCGACGAGTTCCTCTTCCGCCAGTTCCCGTCGCTGAGCCGCAGCCATCAGGCTGTCTTGCAGGCGTTGGCTGGTGATGTCAGGGGGGTGGCAACCAAGTGGGTGGCTGTCATTCAGACCACACCGACGGCCCAGCTTCACCAACCGGCTTTCCTCGAGAGGGTAGGGCGCAGCGCCGACTATTTCCACACGCAGCTCGTCGAGATGATGCAACAGCTGCTGGAACAGTCGGATGTAGACATCGACAACAAGATGGTCAAGAAGCGTTACGACGATGCGTTGGCCGACTTGCGGTTGGAATATCTGGTGAAGGAGAAACTGCTGTTGGCCTGCAGCCAACACGACTTCAGTAGCGCTGTCTATCTGAAGCAGAAGAACAAAGCCATCCTCGACGCCATCGAGGAGCTGAATCCGAAACGGCAGCGCAAGCGGAAGCGCGACGGCGTTGTCACCGCCGACATCAAGCATCCCGACCTGTATCGGAAGATTGTGGCATGGCGTGAGAAGAAAGCCCTTGAAATCAACTATCAGCCAGCCAGCGTGTTGCAGCAGCGGGCGATGGTCAATCTGGTCAACTACCTGCCCGGCGACCTACCTTCGCTCATCGCCGTCCCTTATATCGGTAAGCAGAGTGCAAAACGTTATGGCGACGATCTGCTCAGCATCATCAACGACTACGCCCGGCAAAACGGTATGACGACCACCCGGGCGCAGGCCATCCGTGAAGATGCCGTCCAGAAGAAAGGCATTCCAGAGACCAAGCAGACCACGTTCGATCTCTTCCGGCAAGGCCTCTCGCCCGAACAGATAGCTGCACGGCGGGGCTATTCGGTCGGAACAATCTTCGAGCACCTCGCGTTCTTCGTCGGTCGCGGCGATATTCCCCTTTCGGCTCTGGTCAGCGAAGAGCAACAGCAAGTGATAACGAAAGCCCTCGATGCCACACGCGGACAAAACAGTCTGTCTGCCGTCAAGGCACTCTGTCCGCCCGACATCAGCTATACGCAGATACGTCTGGTGGCGAATGCGCTCAAGAAGAAGTCTTCATAGTGTGATGAGGCTTTTCGGCAAGTATTTTTCGGCGTGGGTTCATTGTTAGTTTTATTCAACTTCAGCAAGTGTGCGAAATCATTGATAATTAGTCGCCTAAGGCGAGAATTGAAAATCGCCGTCTACGGGGAAAGGTAAACCCTTCAAATCTGTACTCGTACAAATCTGATTTTGAGGGATTTGAAAAGATTTGTGAGATTTCTGTCACGAAGTGACACTCATTATCAGCCTTTTAGTACATGCGGAACTTAAATTATAAAATTTAAAAGTTATAAAGTATGGCGCTACCTATCCCCCGAACAGAAGTGGGCGTGCTTCGGTTGTACCCGCAGAGGTGACTATCTCCTTGCCCGAAAAGAGGAAGTCGGAGTGGTAGAGCGTGCTGTTCTGCTCGTCCTTGAACACCTCGCCAGTGGGCAGGAACATCAGCCGCTCGGTGACATGTGAATGATGGTTTGTTCTCTCCATAAAGTTACTCATGGGTATGCGGTTGCAAAGTTACGAACTATTTCCATTCCTTCCAAGCTTTTCCGCGATTATTTTCACGGGCGGTTACATTGTTAATTTTCCCTGCATCCCTTTGTTTATGGGGCTTGCAGGCATAAAAGCGAAGGATTGATGACGGCAAAATATAACCAAGATTATATATGATTCAACAACCGACATTGTATTCCAGACACTTAGTGCGTCCGAGGTACATAGTCGGTACAAGAGCACTGTGATTTGTCTTTTAGAAGGACTAATCTTTCAGGCAACCTAATGGTATAATCTTGACTCCATCCAGACGGGTGTATGCCATCTGACCACCCGTAAGTATTATCAACAGATCTGGTTCACGGATGGGCATCTGCTTCTTTTTCTCATTATGCTCACGGATAAGTCTCTTCAATTCCAAGAGATGGCTTGCACCTTCCTCTATCTCGTTGCTTCCTAATTTACACTCTACCAAAGCATAGCGCCCATCTTCAAGATGCAATACGAAATCGGCTTCCAGACCATATCGGT
>JAGBLC010000020.1 GCA_017635615.1 Prevotella sp. | reverse complement strand
TTCGACGAGTTCACCACACCCACGCTGGGCTATCACGACCACTTCGACGGCAACGAGCTTGACATGGCAGGCTTCAAGAACCTCACCATCGAGGGCGAGGGCGAGATGGCCGGCATCATCGTGGAGCCGCGCTATGCCTACGTGCTGGCCTTCTTCAACTGCGACGATATCACGCTGCGCAACCTCACGCTCGGACATACCGAGTCGGGCTACTGCGAGGGTGGGGTGGTCCGTCTGGCAGAATGCCGTAATTCGCGCATCGAGGGGTGCGACCTCTACGGCTGCGGAACGGAAGGCATCGGTGCCGAACGGTCGGACGGCATCGTCTGCGAGAACACCATCATCCGCGACTGCAGCTATCAGATCATGACGCTGCAGCACTGCAACAACGCCACGTTCAACAACTGCAACATGTACAACTGCCGCGAGTATGGCCTGCTCATCGTTTCTTACTGCAAGAACGTTACCTTCAATTCGTGCGACATCCACGACAATGTAGGCAGCTTGTTCAGCGTCTATGGAAATCCCATCACGATGAACAACTGCAAGATTAACCACCCAATGGCGCAGATTGGCGATACCGACATGGTCATTGACAACGACTGCACATGGCAAGACCCGGGCGATTTCGACGAGGCCGACCATGATCACGACGGTGATTGCGAGTGTGGCGACGGCACGGAAGGTGAAGATGAGTATACCGACTGGGATTGGGACGAGAAACCGCTGACGCTGCCTGCCGACGTGAAGAAGCCCACCATCCGCGACTTTGTCATTGCCGTGTGCGACGCTTCGCGCTCACCGCTGCTCACCACCCTTGGTGCCAGTATACGCATGCCGGCCAACAACGAGATCGACGTGTTGGAGATCGACGTGCCTAATGGCTATATCCTCGCAGGATGGAGTGCAGAAAATGCCTCTGAAGGCGACTATCGTGCCGTAGAATGCTGCTACTGGCGCATGAACAACGGCCACAGCCTGCTTGCCGTCAACCAGTTGCACGCCTATCCGGCTCTGTCGATCCGGTTCTACGAATACGACCCCGCCACGCATGTTCTCACGCCGCGACCGGACATTTCGCCCTACGAAGGCATCCCCGACGATCTGTTTTGCCGCCACATGCTGCCCCACTTGGGTAAGAGCATCCAGATGGTAGAGACGGATAATATCTATCATCTGGAGGCTACGCAGACCTGGGATGGTGAGAAGTTTGTGCTGAAGCTGACCGACGAGCCCGCAAAGTTCGGTGGCAAGCCGAAGTTCGCCGGTGGCGAGTTCGACATGATCTCGTTCCTTAAGAAATACTATCCTGAAGAGTTTTAACGTGGATTAGAAGGTTACTCCACGAAGAAGAGCGGCGGCCCTACCGCCTGTCCTGCCGGCTGAAATGTCACGCCGAGCAGGCAGGCGATGGTGGCCGCTATCTGTGTGTTCTGGAACGGGCCCCTGCCAACGACTTCACCCAGATGAGGGATGCCCGGCCCGAAGGCGGCCAGCCATGTCTCGCCCGAGCGTTCGGTGATGGCGCCGTGGTCGGTCCAGTGGTCGCCCATGCCCCGTCCGTGGTCGGTAGCGATGACGAAGGTGGTGCGGTCGCGGTAGAAGGGGTCGCTCTGTGCCTGCTGCCAGAGCATACTGATGATGCGGTCGTCGGCATGGGCAGCCATCAGATAGTGGTCGTACCTGCCGGTGTGAGCGTATTCGTCCGTCTCGTCGAGGCTGACATACAGCACCTTCGGGTGCAGGTGGCGCATGGCTTCGAGGGCATACATGCCCGTGAACATGTCGCGTGTAGCATCGCCCCATTCTTCCACCATCATGTCTTTCATCGTGTTCATGAAGCGCATCTGCTCCGTCAGGTGCGGCTCCACGGCGCGTCCGTGATAGCCAGCCACGCAGGGAATGCCGTTGCGGCGTGTGTTCAGGATGTTGTCGACGGTGCCCCACGAAGCGTATGCCATCACGCTGCCGCGGTAGGCAGGAGTCTGGTTGATGACCTCCAGGACGTTGATATTGGGGTTGTCAATGGGGGCGTTGCTCGTGATGCGGTGGTCGTCGGTGCATCCGCAGAGGTTCTCGCTGTAGCCGGGATAGGAAAACCAGTGGCTGTTCTCCACCGACATGGGACATTCTGCCCAGCGGTTGCCGACGACCAGTCCTTTGCTCCGGATCATCTCCCACAGAAAAGGCATCAAGGCCTCGCGCCGTTCTTCCTGCGTGTCGCGTACGAAGAGTTCGGACAATCCCTTCGGATTGACGGCAAACCTTCGGTCGTTGACATAGGCTGTGTCGGCACCGTCGAAGACATCCTGCCAGCGCATGCCGTCCATCATGATGAACACCAGTCTGCGCTCGTCGCAGTCTTGCGCCATGCCGATCGCGAATGTCAGCAAGGCAAACAGGGTTAGTATGCACTTTCTCATCTATTTTATCACGAATTAGAGAATTAGAGAATTGGGGACTATTACTTGACTTCCAATTAGAGAATTAGAGAATTGGGGACTTTAACTTGATTTCCAATGAGAGAATTAGAGAATAGGGACTGTTACCTGACCACCACTTTGCGCGAGGTGCCGTCGCTGTAGCGGACGATGAGCACGCCCTTGGCCTGCAGGCTGCCCGTGATGCGCTGTCCGTCGAGGGTGTACATGCCTTCGATGACTCGTTCGGCGGGGCTGCCCAGCTCTGCCATCTGGATGTCGGTGGGTATCACGACGGGCTCGTAGAGGGCCGACAGTGCCATGATCGAGGCGTAAGCATAATTGGTGGAGGTGAACGTTACCGAAGCGAGCTGACGGTCTTTCTCCACAGGAACGGAGAAGTCGAAGAGACAGTAGTGGTTGTCGCTGCTCAGCGAATTGTTGTTGCGTGTGATGTTGCCGAGATGCGTGACGGCCTCATCGCCTTGCGGATTGCGTACCGACCAGTCGCGGATGGAGTGTTTCCCCAGTTCCACCGACTCGCCGTCGGCGTAGTTCAGCGTTATGGAAACGCTGGCATCGCCGTTGCCACTGGTGCCGAGGATAAAGAGCTCGCCCGTCTCGACGGGGGTGTAGAAGGTCAGTGTGCCGCTCATACCAGGTGTTTTCAGTGACAGAGCCTGGTTGACGGAGTATTCCCCGAGGATATACTGCACATTCTCGTTGGCCGACGTAATCCGTCCGTTGTCGGGCAGTCCGCCGCTCTTTCTCAGAGCCTCTGCATAGAAGGCACGGTCCGATCCGTCGATGGTCGACGATGTCGATGTGCTGGCCGGATACTTCTCGGCCACGATGTCGGCGTTCCAACCGCTGGCTATCATGATGGGCATCGTCTCTATCACGCGCGGAAGCCGCAGACTCTGGTCCATGAAGGCCAGTCGCTGGTGTGTCCACGTTTTGAGGTATTCTACGGCATCGTCGTACGATGAGGGGTAATAGGGCAGGGGCCAGATGTTCGAACGGCTGTACATACCCCAGGCTCGCTCGTTACGCTCTGCAGCTCCGCCGCTTGTCAGCAGGTTGGCCAGCGAGTCGATGGTGGCGAAGAGTCGTTCGTCGGAGTAGTTGCCCTGTCGATATTGCTGCCAGCGCAGCTTCACGTTCTGCATGAAGAGCGTGTCGGACACCATGCGGTGCCAGTAGAAGGGCACCTGCAGTCCGTCGTAAGGGTCGCGCAGGTTCATGGCGTAGTGCCACTTGTCGGTCTCCTGTCCGTGGTAGTAGTTGGCGTTGCCCCATGCGATGTTGAAGTCCCAGAGCGACATCTTCCACCGTGGGTCGATGCCGGTCTGTTCTGCGCGCGTGTTGCTATATTTATACAGGTTGGTCGAGAGCCGGTAGCCGTCGATGTTCATGGCTATCTCCGTAGAGAGAAGATAGTCGATGAACGATGTCTCGTCGATGTAGTTGCGGTAGCCCCCCTCCGGGTCTTGCCAGTCGTCGGCGAGGAACGAGCTTTCCATCTTGTCTATCTCCTGCTGCAGGGCGCGCTGCGTTCCGGCGGGCAGGCTGGCCCAGTCTTCGTCGTCGGGCGACTTGTACTGATAGTGGATGTCCTCCCACGACAGCTCGTTGTAGCCTTCCATGTCGCCCCAGGGATGATATTTCGAGATATAGTTCGGTTCGTCGTTGCGGTCTATTTCCACGAGATAGTCGCCCGTGAGGTCGCCGTCTCGAGTGCCGGGGTCCTCCAGGTCGAGTCGGTGCTTCCCTTTCGACACACGCTCACAAAGGGCATATACGCCATAGTAGTAGCCGTCGAGGAAGAGCTCGCAGAAACGCCCGTGGGGCACATAGTCCATCCAGGGACGCGCCAGGTCGAACGTGAGGATGTCGCGGAACATCGCCTCGTCGCACCACGGTGCGATGAAGGCCCACTTGTTGTCTTTCCCCATACCCAGTATTTCCACCTTCTTCTTCTCGCCGCCATCGTCGGGAAGGAGGGCTTCCTTCAGCGTGCGAAAGGAGTATGGCTTCTTGTCGGAGCTGTCGAACGACGAGTTGCCCCGGTATTTCAGGGCTATCCATCCCTCGTAGTCGACGTGTTGGCCAGGGTAGGCGATGGTGTCGCCGTGGTTCGTCTGCCCCTCGCCGTTGTCGATCACCTTCATCCGGGCCAGGATATACGAGTCGCGCAGAATCATCTCGCCCTCCACGTCGATGAAGACGATGGGGAGGTTTGTCTCGTCTACCTTGACGAAACGGTTGCGCAGCCTGCCCCGATAGTTGTCGGCCTGCTGGGCAGCGATGCTGAGGCTTAGAGCCAGGAGGCATACAAGGATGCCCATTGATTTGTTCGTCATATTCAGTCGTTTTTGTAGTCTGTCTTGTGTCGGTTGTCGGCTTTAGTCTTCGCGGTCGCGATACCAGTCCATGTAGGCCACGTAGTGGGCAGCATTGTCGGTCTGCCCGGGCCGTGTCTTCTTGATGAACTTCGCCGGAACGCCGCCCCATATCTCATGAGGGCCTATCTTCGTTCCGCCTACTACGAGTGCTCCTGCCGCCACGATGGCTCCTTCGCCAATCTCGCAGTGGTCGAGCAGCGTGGAGCCCATGCCGATGAGTGCGCCGTCGTGGATGACGCAGGCGTGGATGGTGGCGTTGTGGCCTATGGTGACATCGCTGCCGATGGTGAGCGGTCCGGTCTTGAACGTTGTGTGCAGCACGGCACCGTCCTGCACGTTGGTGCGGTCGCCGATGTGTATCCACATCACGTCGCCACGCACCACGGCGTTGAACCATACCGAGCATTCGTCGCCCATTTCCACTTCGCCCACGATGGTGGCGTTCTCGCTAAAATAACAGTTCTTGCCCCATTTGGGCTTGAGTCCGTTGACTTCTTTTATCAGTGCCATTTTCTTTTTCTATAGAATAATCTGGCTGCAAAGGTACAAATAAGTATGCAATAATCCAAATTTCGTTGCTTTTTTTGTAGCACATCAAATCAATGCTGTGAATAATCTTGACAAAACAAGCTTCAAGTTTTTCTGCATTCTACAGAGCCGGAGAACAAGAATAAGCGTCTTTTGCACCCCAAAAAACATGCATCGTCGGCCCAAAGATAGCGTTTTTGGATGTCAAATGCGGCATTTTGGTGCGCTAAATGCCGCATTTGGCGAGGCAATATGACGCAGATTGCCCACCAAAATGACGCAAATTGGTCACCAATATGCGTCATATTGCAACGCTTACACCCCTTCCGAAGAAGGAGTGAAAAGTCAAACCGCTTATTATCAGGTATTTATGCCAATTGCTCATTTTTGCGCTATTTGCGGCCAACCGACAAGTTGCTTGCAAATACGCGAATCCTGCATAGGGTGTTTTCTGAATTATTTTTACATTCTCCTCTGTGTGACGGATGCGTGTAGCAATGGATATGCCATGGTCCAGGAGCCGTAAAACCTGACCCACATGAATTCTTCAACGATTAAATTAGGTCTAAACAGACCGAAACAAACCTTAAATCAATGCGTGTAAAACACTGTCACACAATTAACTCCGCTTAACTAACCTTGATCTTTGCCTATTGCGCGTTTGCCCCTTTTAGAGTAATTTTGTACCGCCATTGTACACTTCAATACCTTCAAAGTAAGGAGCGTGGCAACTGGCAAGACCCGATGTTCTTCGCTCATTGCTTTCTTTAATAGGTGCTCAGGCGAGCAAGCTCGGAGCTTTGCCATGTCTGCCTATATCTACCGCATTGACGAGGGTTTGCAGTTCTTTGCTTTGCAAAGCGGCATAGCCGAGCGCAATGCCAACGAACTCAGACGTGCCGACCATGAAGTCCACGACATTGCCGATGGCAGATATGATGGGCGAATTCAGAAGTTCCAGCAAGGGATGTCAAGATAGGCCGCTGTTATATGATAGCAGTCCGATAACTTGGAATTTCCTTATCTGCTTATGTGCGAACCGATAGTTTCTATTATTCGCATATCGGTAAACTTCTTCTTATATGGATCGAACTTCTGCATTTTTACAGCATTAGGACTTATGCCTCGTGTTAGTCCTTGCTCTTTGCGGACAAAAAATAGCCTGTGCTGCTTTGGAAAACTGTCTTTTCTAACTGTATCACAGTTGTACATAGCATTCCGCTGACGTAACGTGTCTGTTCTAATGTCTATGCTATCTTGTCTGAATGCTGTGCTGTCAACGAAGTTTTGACCAACGGCAAAACAAGGCATTAACAAAAGGACGATTAATCCAATAGATTTCTTTGGTACAATCATACAAATTTCGATTGATCTGTTCTTGATTCGCCCGGACAAGCCGATTGCCCACAAGACATTGAGGCATTTTGCTCTACTTGCCGTTGACGAACTCGTCGATGTCCTTGATGGCTTTGTTCAGTGAGCGCATTTCGCGATTATAGACAAAGAAAAATATAGTTGCAATTATGATGAACATCACTATTGAAATCACAAGCCTACTGGATGGGATGTTTGTGCCGTAGTGAACTTCAAGCAAAAACCAGATAAACCAGAGAAGAAGAAAAGGAATCGCGAAGAAAGTGTAAAGCTTCTCTCTACGTTTGTAAGTCCTCAGTCTGTGCTGTGTGTTGATTACATTGTTAGCTGCCAGATACTTGTCACGGATTGTACTGACATTCCAGAAATTGAAGAATGCCTCGAAAACCATTACTATACATACGGCAATGATTGGCAGCCACGAAACACCGACTATGCCTTTTAAGATATAAACAATTAATGGCACCAATGCCAAGTCAACGACGCCGCCCCAGACACTGATTTGCTTAATCCACGCCACATGGGCCTTCATCGCTTCTTCCAGCATCTGACGGCTGACTATCTCCTGCTGCTCCAAACGGTTCTTAAACTCTGCGACCTGACTGCGCAGTTGCTCCAATTCTTGTAGGTTATTATTCTGATTTTCCATAATGTTTTGTAGTTTTATTGGTTAGACATATT
>JAGBLC010000001.1 GCA_017635615.1 Prevotella sp. | reverse complement strand
TCAAAGTTCTTTCTCCGCTGCGCAACGTAATCGAACCAACGGGCCGCTTTCGTAATGAAATTGAGAAAGAAAGCGTCTCCTAACGTCGCCGAGCGACGAAAAAAGGTTGAAGAATGGATAAGACAGACAGAATTTCCGTACCTTTGCACCGAAATTTTGCAAGGCCATGCAGTCTTTTTATTCAGTGTAGGACTTAATAGATAGAGACGCTATGTTTTCGATGGAAGTGACACGGCTGATAGAACGGTGCAGACAGGGGGATGCGGATGCCCTCGGCGAACTGTACAAGGCATACGCCCAGAAGATGAGGGGCGTATGCCGGCGGTATGTTAGCGACGAACAAGCCGTCAGCGACGTCTTGCACGACTCGTTCGTGATTATCTTTACTTCCTTCGACAAACTTCGCGATGACGGGAAAGCAGAGGCATGGATGATGTCGATAACGAGAAATGTGGCGTCGAAATATAAAGACCATCTGGCGAAAACTTCCTTTCGGCCGCTGGAGGAAGCCGAGCATCTGCTGGCGCCAGAAGGCGAGAGCGACGTGAGAGGCGTGCCATTGGCGGAAGTACTGCGGCTCGTCGACCGTCTGCCGGAAGGCTACGGGCAAGTGTTCCGGCTGTCGGTGTTCGAAGGCATGTCGCACAAGGAGATTGCCGACATGCTGGGCATCGAGCCCCATTCGTCGTCGTCGCAACTGGCACGGGCGAAGAAGATGCTCCGCAAGATGATGCAGCAGTATTGGGCTGCCGTGCTCCTGCTGCTGCTCGTGCCCATCACGTTCTACTTGTTCAGGAAAGGAGGCACTGCAGTCAGGGATGACAAACCCGTCGTGGCGAAACAGAAAGATACGCCCAAAGATTCTCCGAAAGATTCTCGGACGGAAAGGCCACAAGAGCCTGTAATTGTGCAAAGGCCTGCGCACCGTTCTACGATGATAACAATTGATAGTCTCCCATCGGAAATCGCTCAGACGACGGATTCCACTACAGTTGACACCTTATCCAATATGATAGTTCAGGAGCCGGCGATTACTGATACGACGCAGAACGATTCGGCAAAGACGATACTTGAGGCGGAAACTCCCCGTTACGACATCGCCGACTTATTCCCCGAGAAGCAGGTCATCGACAGCCGTCGCCAGCAGAAATGGTCGGTTGACATGGCCTACGTCGGCGGTACTGGCGAACGGAATGGCAATCGTCCTTACGGCTTCACAGAGATACCAACGATAGCCACGACGGGCGTGCCATCGCCTGTCACTTTTGAGAACTGGAGCGACTATGCGGCCTTCCTGTCAGAAGAGCCCGACGACGGCAGCAGTCATAAGCGAAGCATCATCAAGAGCATCGCCCTAAACAATGCCAACGATGCCCATGGCGCTGACGCTGACAAGATTGTGCGCAAGAGCCACCATTACATGCCCGTCAGCTTCTCGCTGGCACTGCAGTACCGCCTGAACCGTCGCTTTGCGCTTGAGACGGGGCTGAGCTACAGCAGGTTGAAGTCCGAATTTGAGATGGGCTCAAATGGGAATACCATCAACGAACAGCAGACCATCCACTACCTTGGCATACCCGTGAAGGGCATCTATACTATATATAAAGGTAAGGTGTGGAGCCTCTACGGCAGTCTCGGCGTCGTCACGGAGATTCCTCTCTACTCGCCGCTCAATACAAGCTACCACCTGCATGGCAAGTTGAAGGCCACCGACAAGACCACCATCCATACTCCGTGGCAGTGGTCGCTGGGCACGGGCCTCGGCCTGCAGTACCATCTCACGCCCAGCATCGGACTGTTTGCAGAGCCCAGCCTGCAATACTACATCCCGACGGGCACGGCCGTGGAGACCTACCGCACGGAGCATCCGTTCAGCTTCTCGCTGCCATTGGGCATCAGGTTCACGTGGTGAGCATGCAGTCTTTTCCGCGTTCTGAGGACTCTATAAATAGAGACAACCCTCATAAAACGAAAAGAAACATGAAACAGTACAGAACACTGGCATGGATGATGGCGATGGCCATTGCCACGCTCTCCCTGCCGCTGACGGCCTGCAGCAATGACGAGAATGCTGACGACGGCCACCAGCCCGAACCGACGGCGGAACTCTGCGTTTACGGTGTGCAGCAAACGGCAACCAGAGGCTCTGCCGCCGGAGCCGTATTCACCGACGACGACATCGAGTGGTTCGACGTGAACACCCGCGAACTGCGCTTCAGCCCCAGCGTGGAGCCTCTGCGCGAAAAGCTCTCCTTCCTCGCCGGCATCGACTTCTATCTCGACGGCCAGTTCCTCTTCTCCGGCAGCGCCACCTGCGTCGGCCTCATCTGTAGTCAGGTGTTCGACGACCTCGTGCTCTGCTGCGGAAAGGCCGACGGCCAAGTCGTCGACGATGGCCGCTACTATCTCTACGACTGCTATCCCCCTCAGTTTGCCGACGACGAGCGCGTGCAGGCCAACCGCCAACGCCGTGCCCCACAGTGGGAGGCATTCCTGAAGTACCTGGAACGAAAAGGTAAGCTGAGAAGATAGGAAGAAAAGACTGGGCAATGAGTTCTTGCCACCGCATAAAGAATATCCGTTCGGGTAAAAATTTGGGTAAAAAAACGCCCAAATGATACCCGAACGGATATAACAATACGGTTATGACTGTCAATAATGATCACGTCTTTTTCACATTCAGATAGCTTTTCAGCGCTTTTACATAATCCTCAAAGGCTTTCAGCCCTACAGGCGTGATGCGGCAGAGGGTGCAGGGCTTCTTGCCCTTGAAGGTCTTTTCCACCTCTATATAACCCGCTGCCGAGAGCTTGTCTATCTGCACACTCAGGTTGCCCGCCGTAGCTCCCGTCTGCTCCTTGATGTAGGGGAACTCGGCTTCCTCTGCGCTGATGAGCAGCGACATCACGGCCAGTCGCAACTCCGCGTGCAGCAGGGGGTCTAATGGCTTGAACATGGGTAGGTCCTCCTTATTTCTGATTTTGAATGAAAATGACCACACCAGGCACAATCAATCCTATCAAGGCCACGACTGCCATCACATAGAGCTGTGCATGACCGGGGAAATGTAATGCGCCAAAGAATCCTCCGAGACCTGCTAAAAGACCACACACCTGAATGGTACGGTTGCAGATGAAGAGGCCAGTAATCGTTGTAGCCATTCCGAAACAGAGCGAGATGATGCTGGTGATACAACCAAAAACATATACCTTAGGCATAACCAGTTCCATTGGTAACATTCCGCTGCCGATAAAACCGAGTATCATGCCCATGCCACAGCAGAACACGCCAAACGTAGCCCACACATGACCGATGACCTTCCCGACAAAAGTTGTCGGAACGTTTCCTCGCCGTTTGTCGATAAACCTGTTGCCCACGTAACCCACCAGCCATAATGCGGCCCATAGCATATTCCATACCGGTCCGCCATGATTTTTCCATAGGTAGGCGATGAGCAATGAGAATACGACCACACAAAGTCCCCACCAGATAAGGGGTATCGCCGAATTCTTGTTGATGGTGCGCTGGCTGCGCTCTATTGATTCTCTGATGATTTCCAGACTGCGCTCGGCAGTCATGTTATTGTTTTCTTCCATTGTTGTTTCATTTTTAAGTGATGTTCTACTTTAGTTTACAACTCTCTGGCCTCGTCCGTGCTCCTGCAGAAAGCACGTCAAAAGCCAATTGTGTCCGGTTCACGCCGCAAAGATAGACAAGTTTATAATATAAACCAAATTATTTCGTAAATATTTTGCTCACAAAGCTATTTTTTAACATTTCGCTTACAATAATAAGCAAGGTTTACTCATCATGATGCAGTCATTCGTTGCAGTTTTGGACTTTATAATTAGACAACAAAATTGCAACGAATTATTATGTACACAATTTACGATTACGCCTACAACGGGCTACTCTATCTGAACAACATCATGCGGCCACGGCACAAACGACTATCACAACTCATGATCTACACGACCACTGCCTGTCAGTCGCGCTGTAAGCATTGCAACATCTGGCAGAAGAAGGTAGAACATCTGTCGCTTGATGACATCCGCCGAATCATGCAGAGCAAGTGCGTCACCAAACGGACTACTGTAGGACTGGAGGGCGGCGAGTTCATCCTTCATCCACAGGCCGAGGAAATCATGGCGTGGTTTCATGCGCATCATCCTAACTACACGCTGTTGTCCAACTGCCTTGCGCCCCACCGGGTTATCGATGCCGTCCGTCGGTATCATCCCCGCCATCTGTACGTCTCTCTCGACGGCGACCGCGACACTTACCAG
>JAGBLC010000203.1 GCA_017635615.1 Prevotella sp. | reverse complement strand
TGGGGTGCATCACCATGATGTCGGCGGGAATGGGGAAGACGGTGGTGAAGCCGCTCTGCTCACCACTGAGCTGCGGGCGGTCGGTGTAGGGTTGGGTGAAGATGCCGAAGCGGATCATGTCGTTGCGCCGCCAGCCTTCCCATGCCAGCTCAACCATACGCTCGTGGAGGATGTTCTCCAGAGTGGCTTCGGCTGAGGGCAGTCCCACTCGCGTGCGTACCATATTAAATTGTTCGTTGCCAGAGAGACCGCAGCGCACCAAGGCCTCGGCCTTCATCAGCAGCACGTCGGCATAGCGGAACAGCACGATGTCGTTGTTGCAGGCCCGTCCGTCGGCGTTGGCGTTAGGGTCGTTGGCATATTTGTGCAGGCGGGCACCCGCCGTCTTCTCGTAGGTGGAGCCTGTCAGGTTGAGTCGCACCTGCCGCGGATAGTAGACGAGGGGTGTGGTGCCGTCGTCCTCGTAGACGGTCGTCCCGTTCTCCGTCACCGTTCCGGCATAGAAGGTCTTGGCAAAGCGTGGGTCAAGCTTGTCCGTCGGCTGTCCGTCGGCGTCAGGATAGCCGAAGGCATCGAGCATCTCTTGTGTGGCACTGGCTCCGTTCTCCGAAGCTCCACCCAGCACGGCTCCGTGGCTGTAGTGGCGCGAGCGGAAGAAGTAGCAGTACCAGTTGCTGTAGAGCGTGGGGTTCATGGGGATGGTGAAGATATTCTCGCGCGAGTCTTCGTTGGTAGGCTCGAAGTTCTGGCTGAAGTCAGCCTCCAGTTCGTAGCCGTAGGCCTCGATGCTGTCACAACAGGCTATGCAGTAGGCGAAAGGTGACAGCGGGCTGAATGCCTTTGCACAATCTGTTGTGCCGACGATGCTGCCGTCGGGTCGTTGTAGGTCGGTCCAGTCGTCATCGCCATACACCTCGTAGTTGAGGGCCAGCTTGGCCAAAAGGAAGAAAGCCACGGGGCGCGTCATACGTCCGTAGTTTTCGCCCGGCTGGTTGCTTCTATCGGTGGGAAGGCCAGTGAGCGAAGCTTGCAATTCGCTGACGATATACCGATAGAGGCTGCTGCGACTTTCTTGTTGCAGCGACGATGTCGCAGCATACAGGACGGTTCCTTTGTCTACAATAGGCACACGCCCGAACAGATCCATCAGATAGAAATAGTACATGGCGCGGATGGCGCGCAGTTCAGCTGCGTAGGTGGTTGTCAAGGCTTGTGCACCGTTTTCTCGGACGTAATCATCAATATGGCCGAGACCCTCGTCGCATCGGATGACCTGCTGGTAGAGATACTCCCACATATCCTTCATCGAGGCCGTGCCGGATGTCCAGCTGTGGGTGAAGAGCGTCTGCCAGAAGCCGCCGTCGTACCAGTCGCCGCCGCGTGTGGGCATGATGGCCTCGTCGGTGGTGAGCGAGTTGAAGTCGAACACACCGCGGCCTGTTCCCTGCAGGCCCTGCGAGTCTTGGTTGCCACCGATGTGATTGTAGACGGGCAACACAGCGTTGTTGAGCAAGTCGGTAGTCGACAGGAAAGCCTGCTCATGACTGATGGCACTCTTGGGCGACTCGTCGAGAAAGTCGTCGCACGAACAGAAGAGGAGGGAAGAAAAGGCAAGCGCAGCCACAACACAGGCGCTGCCAGCGGCGAAACGGTGAATACGATGGATGTTCATGGGTTGAGATGGTTAGAAGTTGAGACTTACGCTGAACGTATAAGTATGGTAGAGCGGATAGGAGCGTTTGTCGTCGAGTCCGAGCGTAGCGTTGACGTTCGAGCTGTTCAGCATCGGTGTCAGTCCGCTGTAGCTGGTCAGGGTGGCCACGTTGTTCATGGTCAGCGACAGGCGCAGGCTCTCCACGAAGCGGTTCTGTCGGAGCGGCACGCGCCAGCCTACGGTGATATAGTCGATATTGAGATAGTCGCCACGCTCGAGCCAGTAGTCGCTGACGGTCTGGTCCTTGATGTTCGCCTCGCAGGCTTCGGCCAGCAGATTGTAGAGGGGATACGACGAGACGTTCATATAGGCCAGGCTCGTACCGTTGAAAATCTTATGGCCGAAGGCACCGTTGGCCTGCATGGAGACATCAAACTGCTTGTAGCGCAGCGAGATGTTGGAGCCCAGCAGGGCCTTGGGCATGGCCTGTCCGGCGATATAGTTGTCGCCCGTATCGTATGTGTAGGCTCCGTTGCCATCGCTGACAAGGCCGTTGCATCGGGCGATGTTGAAGACACCGAGCGGCTGTCCGATCACTTGGAACACCACATCGTTGTTGCCGCCGTGGAAGCCTGCACCGTTGAGCTTGGCGATGGTGGCCTGTGCGGGAGCTTCCAACCATTGTGCGTCGTGGTAGCCACTGAGGGAGAGCAGGCGGTTCTGCTGGAAGGTGAGGTTGGCGTTGATGGTCAGTTCCCAGTCGCGTGTGAGCAGCGGCGTACCACCCACCGAAAGTTCCAGTCCGCTGTTGCGCATGCTGCCAAGGTTGGCCACCAGTACATTATACTTGAACGGCGGCACGCTGACGGCGTACGGATAGAGCATATCCTCCACTTTCGTGCGATAATAGTTCATCGAAAAGAGCAGCCGGCCGTTGAACAGCTGTGCGTCGAGCCCGATGTTGAAAGTCTTCGACACCTCCCATTTCAGGTCGGGGTTGATGTTCTTCAGGTCGGCAAGCGTCACGATGTTACCGTTGCCGGCGGCAGCGAAGCCGCTGGGCTGCATCAGCGCCATCGTGGTATAGGAGTCGATGCCTGCCTGGTTGCCCGATAGTCCGTAGCCGATGTTCACCTTCAGATGGGTGATGGGCGACGAGTGACGGGTGAAGAAGGGTTCATTGCTAATCACCCAAGCCCCCGACACCGAAGGGAAGAATCCCCATTTGTTGTTGGCGCCGAACTTGCTCGAACCGTCGGTGCGGGCCGTTGCTGCCAGGATATAGCGGTCGAGCAGGGTGTAGTTGGCCCGTCCCATGAACGATGTCATCTTCGGCTGTTCGTAGTAGGACCCCGTGCCGCCCCAGGGACGCAGCGCACCGGCGGCAAGGTTGTCGTAGCCAAAGAGGTCGGTCGTGAAGTTGGTCACGGTGGTGAAGTAGCCGCTGTGTGTCTCTTGCTGCACCTCGGCCAGGCCCATCAGTCCGATGGAATGGATGCCCAGCTTCTTGTCGAACGACAGGATAGCATTGCCCAGAAGGTTCTCTGTCTTGGCTGTCGAGCGGTAGGCCTGCGCCTTGTTCCATACCGATGTAGGCAGATACTGCGACTGCTGGTCGATGTCGTAGGTGTAGGCTCCGAAGAGCATCAGCCGCAACTGGGGCAGCAGGTTGAAGGTCAGCTTGGCATGGGTGCTGATGTGTGAGTTCTCAAAATGATTCTTCTCGTCGAGCAGGGCCTGCGGGTTGTTGATCTGAGATGCCGACGGATATCCGTCCCACTGTCCGTTGGTCTGATGGTTGGGGAAGGTTGGATTCCATGCTGCAGCACTGTAAAAGAGCTTCTGGTCGTCGAAGATCGTCCGCTGCTTGCCGGTAGAGCCGAACATGCCGACATCGATGCGCAGCAGTCCGTCGAACATCGTCTGTGTCATATTCATGTTCGACATGAAGGTGCGGTCGCCCATACGGCGGACGACGGTCTCATTCTGCACATAAGCCAACGACACGCGGTAGTTCGACAGCTCTGTGCCGCCATAGAAAGCCAGGTGATGCTGCTGCGTGTAGCCCGTGCGCTGAATGGTTTTCTGGAAGTCGGTGGCATGCCCCAGGTCGAGTATCTTGCTGCTTGACGAACCAAACTGTCGGTATTGCTCGGCCGACATCATCTTGAGTTGTTTGTAGACCGACGAAAGGCCGAACGAGCCGTTGTAGTTCACGCGCATCTGTCCGGCCCTTCCGCGCAGGGTGGTCACCTCGATGACACCAGCCGCGCCTCGCGACCCATACTGAGAAGTCTCGGAGGCATCTTTCAGGATGGTGAAACTCTCGATGTCGGTGGGATAGACGCTGGAGAGCAGCGACAGGTCGCCCATCACGCCGTCGACGATGATGAGCGGGTCGTTGCCGCCGGTGAGCGATGATGTGCCGCGCAGACGCACCGCGCTCAGCGCATTGGCACCGTTGCGCTCCACCTGCATACCCGCCACACGGCCACGGATGGCATCCAGTGCGTTCGTCGCCTGCTCTTTGTTGTTCATCTGGCTCTCGTCGAGTTTCTTCACCGACCCCGTGAACGAACCGCTGTTGCCGGTGGCATAGCCGACGGTGACAAGGGAGTCGGCTGTCTGTCCGTGAAGCGAAACGACCGTGACCCATGTCAAGGCCAGCAGAAGGGAATATTTGTTGCTCATAAAATCTGACTTTTATACTTCTTTCTAAATAGTAAACGCAAAGATAGTAGATTTTTACTCCTCTGCCAATCTTTTTATTCCGTTTTTTATGTTTATTACTAAAGTTTCATTTTTTTTTCTTAATCCTTTGGCGGCTTGCCTGTTTTTTATTGATATGTAAGCTGAAAAATACTGTTGGGGGGTGTCTAACTGAAGAGCGGAATGCAACCCCTTCTGGAGTTGCCTGTTGCGCAAAACGAGCGGTGGAAATGGTGAAATCGCGGCGTTTGAACTAAATTTTTTGTTATTTCCTTTGAAGAATCATTAAAAAGTGGTATCTTTGCACACAAATTAGGAGACGGCATACCTAAAAGAGGGTATGGGCCGCCCCAATATGATATGTCTAACAATTTAAATAATTAAATCTATCTTAAAAAAGTTATGTGGTTATTCAATTCATCTATCGGAAAGAAAGTGGTGATGGCCGTTACGGGCATCGCGCTGATCTTGTTCCTGACGTTCCACTGCTGCATGAACGTCGTGGCACTCTTCTCTGGAGAAGCCTACAACATGATTTGTGAACTGCTGGGAGCCAACTGGTATGCCGTGGTGGCAACGCTCGGTCTGGCTGCGCTTGCTGCTTTTCACATCGTCTATGCCTTCATCCTGACGGCACAGAACCGCAGGGCTCGCGGCAACAACCGCTACGAGGTGCCCACGACGGTGAACGCCGGCAAGGTGGAATGGGCTTCTAAGAACATGCTCGTGCTGGGTATCATCATCCTGCTCGGTCTGTTGCTCCACCTGTTCAACTTCTGGTACAACATGATGTTTGCCGAGCTGACGGGTATGGCCACACCGCTGCATCCCGCTGACGGCTTCGGCTACATCAAGCTGACATTCGGCAACTGGCTGTATGTCGTGCTCTACATCATCTGGATTGTGGCTATCTGGTTCCACCTCTCTCATGGTTTCTGGAGTGCTATGCACACGCTGGGCTGGAACGGTAAGATCTGGCAGAAGCGCTGGCAGTGCATCGGCCTGATCTACACCACGGTGCTGATGCTCGGCTTCCTCGTGGTTGTGCTGGCATTCGCTTTCAAGTGCGCCCCGAGTCTCTGCTGTACAATGTAATTTGATTCGGAAAGAAATTCAAATCATTTGGTTTTCAGAAAGAAATTATCAAGAATTACAATAATTCAATTCAGAAATAATAATAATTATTCTAATTATTCTAATTTCTTTCCTTTAAAAATAACAGTAATTACTGAAAGAAAAAAATGGCAAAAGTATTAGATTCAAAGATTCCTGCAGGACCAGTGCCTGAGAAATGGAAAGAATATAAGGCTCATCAGCGACTGGTTAACCCGAAGAACAAACTGAAGCTCGACGTCATCGTCGTCGGTACGGGTCTGGCCGGTGCATCGGCAGCTGCCAGTCTGGGCGAGATGGGCTTCAACGTGATTAACCTGTGCATTCAGGACTCGCCGCGCCGCGCTCACTCTATCGCTGCACAGGGTGGTATCAACGCCGCCAAGTGCTATCAGAACGATGGCGACTCGGTCTACCGTCTGTTCTACGACACCGTGAAGGGTGGCGACTATCGTGCACGCGAGGCCAACGTCTATCGTCTGGCAGAGGTGTCGAACAACATCATCGACCAGTGCGTGGCACAAGGTGTTCCCTTCGCCCGTGAGTATGGCGGCATGCTGGCCAACCGTTCGTTCGGTGGTGCCCAGGTGAGCCGTACGTTCTATGCCAAGGGTCAGACGGGTCAGCAGCTGCTG
>JAGBLC010000202.1 GCA_017635615.1 Prevotella sp. | reverse complement strand
GGAGACCGTCTCTGACCGCATCAGAGACCATCTCCGACCGCATCAGAGACCATCTCTGAGGACATCAGAGACCATCAACGACAAGCACATAAATACTCAAAAGTATTTTTGAACACGCGCTCGGCTCTGCTGCTTTTACAAAGCATAGCGACTAAAAGAATACGAAAGAATAAAATTCATGAAAATTTGTGGGTCATTCATGATAATTCATGTTGAAAAAAGAATTATTTGTGATTATTCGTGTTTATTTATGCTCATTCGTTTTGAAAAAAAGAAAAACATGAAAAGAAAAAGGAGCGTTGAAATTTGGTGGTCTGCGTTTGTTTTTGTAACTTTGTAGCCCGAAAACAACAAAACAGAGATGGAAGAGAAACAACGCATAATAGAGCTGCGGCAGATGCTGCACGAACACAACCGCCGCTACTACGTACTGAACCAGCCCAGCATCAGCGACTACGACTTCGACCAGCTGATGCGCGAGTTGCAAGACCTGGAGGCCCGACACCCCGAGATGGCCGACCCCAACTCGCCCACACAGCGCGTCGGCAGCGACATCAATCAGGAATTCCGGCAGGTGGAACACCGCTACCCGATGCTCTCTTTGGGCAACACGTACAGCCAGGCAGAGGTGGCCGACTGGTATGAGAGCGTCAGCAAAGGCTTGGCAGGCGAGGAGTTTGAGGTGTGCTGCGAGCTGAAATACGACGGGCTGAGCATCTCGCTCGTCTACGAAGACGGACGGCTGGTGAGAGCCGTGACACGCGGCGACGGCATCCGTGGCGACGACGTGACGGCCAACGTCAAGACCATCCGCAGCATCCCATTAGTGACCTCCCCCACCCCCTCCAAAGGAGGGGAGCAATACCCCCAACCCCCACGATCGTTCGAGATACGTGGCGAGATACTCATGCCCTGGAAGGAGTTTGAACGGCTGAACGCAGAGCGAGAGGCCGCCGAAGAACAGCTCTTTGCCAATCCACGCAATGCCGCCAGCGGAACCCTGAAGAGCCAAAAGTCGGATGTGGTGGCCCGCCGTCGGCTCGATGCCTACCTATATTATTTATTAGGCGAGCAGCTGCCCTGCGACGGTCACTACGAGAATCTGCAGGCAGCCCGCCAGTGGGGCTTCAAGATCAGCGAGGGCATGCGCAAGGTGAATACGCTGCAGCAGATCATGGACTTCATCGGCTATTGGGACACCGAGCGGAAGAACCTGCCCGTGGCTACCGATGGCATCGTGCTGAAGGTGAACTCGCTCAGACAGCAGCGCGCCCTGGGCAGTACGGCGAAGAGTCCGCGGTGGGCCATCGCCTATAAGTTTAAGGCTGAAAGGGCTTGTACACGCCTCAACGAAGTGACCTTCCAGGTGGGACGCACAGGAGCCGTCACCCCAGTGGCCAACATGGAGCCCGTGCAGCTGGCCGGTACGACGGTGCGACGCGCCACGCTGAACAACGAGGACTTCATCCGGTCGTTCGACCTGCACATCGGCGACTACGTCTATGTGGAGAAAGGCGGCGAGATCATCCCGAAGATAGTGGGGGTCGACCTGGAGCAACGCCCCATCGTGGCGCAGCCCGTCAGGTTTATCACCCATTGCCCGGAGTGTGGTGCGCGGTTGGTGCGCTACGAGGGCGAGGCTGTTCACTACTGCCCCAACGAGACGGGGTGTCCGCCGCAGATAAAGGGGCGCATCGAACACTTCATCTCGCGTCGCGCCATGAACATCGACTCGCTCGGACCGGAGACGGTAGACGACTTCTACCGCATCGGCCTGATACATAATGTGGCCGACCTGTACGATATTGACGTACAACAGATTAACGGCGATGGTTCGAGAGAAAAATCGGCACAGCGCATCGTCAACGGCATCGAGGCTTCGAAGCGCGTACCCTTCGAGCGGGTGGTGTTCGCACTGGGCATCAGGTTCGTTGGCGAGACATCGGCCAAGCTACTAGCGCGTCACTTCAAGACGATGGACGCGCTTATGAATGCCTCGCTCGCAGACCTGCAGGAAGTGGAGGGCATCGGCGAGGTGATGGCCAAGAGCATCGTGGGCTTTTTCCACAACGAGGCCAACCTCGAAATCGTGCATCGCCTACGCCAATACGGCCTGCAAATGGCCCTTACGGAAGAGCAGCTGTCCACGTCGAGCGACAAGCTGGCAGGCAAGAGCATCGTCATCAGCGGGGTCTTTGCACACCACTGCCGCGACGAATACAAGGCCCTCATCGAGCAGCATGGCGGCAAGAACGTGGGGAGCATCAGCGGCAAGACCTCCTTCATCCTTGCCGGCGACAACATGGGACCGTCGAAGCTGCAGAAGGCAGAGAAGCTCGGCATTCCCATCATGAGCGAAGACGACTTCCTGCAACTCATTTCTTAGACATCATCACATCCCAGAAAACCATGAATATCATCGTTTCGAACGAAATAGAAAGTGTCTGCCCGCAGTTTGTGGGTGCAGCCGTCGAGGCACAGGTGGAGAACACGCCCTACTGCGAAGCCCTGTGGGAAGAGATAGCCCGCCAGGGCGAACAATACCGCCAGACGCTCACCACCGAGAGCCTGAAGCAGCTATCGGGTATTGCTGCCACGAGGCGCGTCTACAAAGCCTGCGGCAAAGACCCCTCGCGCTATCGTCCTGCCTCGGAGGCGCTCATCAGGCGCATCCTGCAGGGAAAGGAGCTCTATCAGATAGACACGCTCGTCGACCTCATCAACCTGGCCAGCATCAGGTATGGCTACAGCATCGGCGGCTTTGATGCCGACAAGATTGTCGGCGATGAGCTCACATTGGGCATCGGACGCAACGGCGAGCCTTACGAGGGCATCGGGCGCGGACTCATCAACATCGAGGGGCTGCCCGTCTATCGCGATGCTGAAGGCGGTGTGGGAACGCCTACGAGCGACAACGAGCGTACGAAGATAACGCTCGCCACCACCCACCTGCTGGTGCTCATCAATGGCTACGACGGCAACCGTCAGCAGGTGGAGGCCAACGCAGAATTTATCCGCCAGCTGGTCGTAAAGTATTGCAATAGCAAGAAGTGTGAAATATCTTTTTATCAATAAGTTATGGATCAGACGAAAAAGCCAGTACTGGAGTTCTTTCCCATTGAGCAAGACTCCAAGCTCAGGGTAAACATCATAGAGAGCGGCGATGTGCATGCCGGTTTCCCCTCGCCTGTGCAGGATGCCTACCTCAGACAGCCCATCGACCTGAACAAGGAACTTGTCGACCATCCGGCTACGACGTTCATCGTGCGTGTGGCAGGCGACTCGATGATAGATGAAGGTATCGACTCGGGCGACCTCCTGCTGGTAGACCGCTCGCTCTATCCCTCGCAGAAGAACCTCACCATCTGCATGGTCGACGGCGAGTTCTGCGTCAAGCGCATCGTACAGCGGGGCAACAAGGTGCTCCTCAAGTCGGGCAACCGCCGTTACCCTCCGATAGAGGTCGGTGGCAACACCGAGTTTACCGTCTGGGGCGTTGTCACCTGGGTGCTGAAGCGAAAACTTGGATAATTGACAATTGATAATTGACAATTGAGAATTCTTCATTCTTCATTCCAAAAATTCTTCATTCTTCATTCTTCATTCCATTGATTCTCCATATAGATTGCAATAGTTTCTATGCCTCGTGCGAAGTGTCGCTTCGCCCAGAGCTCAAAGGAAAGCCCGTTGTCGTAGCCAACTACAACGAGGCGGGGGGAGGTATCATCCTGGCGCTGACCAAAGAGGCAAAGGCGTTAGGACTGAAACGCGGCAATCCGGTGTTTCAGGTGCGCGACGTGCTGGAGAAGAATGGCGTCGTCGTGTTCCCTGCCAACCTGCAGAAATACGTCGACATCTCAAAGCGCATCATGCAGGTGGTGCAAGAGCAGGAGATGGTGCAAGCCTTCCACCGTTACAGCGTCGACGAGTTCTTCGCCGAGATACCCGAGATGAACAAGCAAGAAGCCATCGACTATGTCGCCACCCTGAAAGAAGCCATTGAGCACGGCACTGGCATCCCTGTGAGCTGCGGCATCTCCGTCACTTACACCCTTGCAAAGGTGGCCACATGGTATGCCAAGCGGTTTGCGGGTTACAAGGGCATCTGCGTGTTGCAGCCCGCCGACATCGAGAAGGCGCTGCGCGGTGTCCCCATTGCCGATGTGTGGGGCGTGGGCTACCGTTCGGCACCGAAGATGGGGCGCATGGGCATCAAGACGGCCTGGGACTACTCGCAGAAGCCGCAGGCCTTCATCCAGAAGAGCTTCCGTCTGCCCGGTGTGCGCACATGGATGGAGCTGCGCGGGCAGCAGGCCGTTGACATCACGACACCCCCAAAGCAGCAGAGCATCATGCATTCGCGTACGTTCACCTATATGACCGACAGCCGCGAGACGCTCGCTGCCTATATCGCCAACTACACCGTGGCGGCAGCCCGCAAGCTGCGCGACCAACACTCGGTGTGCCGCTCGGTGACGGTCTTCGTCAACACCAACCGCCATCGCCTGGACCTTCCGCAATACAGCAATACGGCCACCGTCAGGCTCGCCAATGCCACTGCCGGCACGACAGAGCTGGTCAATGCTGCCCAGCAGGCCTTCGACAGCATTTTCCGCGAGCATTACCAATACAAACGAGCGGGCGTGGTGCTGAGCGAGATAGCCGACGATAGCGCCGTGGAGCAAGATCTCTTCGTGTCTACACGCGACGTAGAGCGGCAACGACGACTGATGGAGGCTACCGACAGCATCAACACGCGCTACGGCATGGACAAGGTGCGACTGGCGGCTCAGGAGTATCGCCACGAGAATCGTGAGCCAGCCGACCAGATTCGCTTCGAGCCGTTGCGCAACGAAACGACCAATATCGACGACATCATCACCGTTCGGTAAATTTTGCGCGTTTACATTTTTTCTAGATAATCATTCTTCTATGTAATAAAAAATTCGTAACTTTGCGCTTGTAAATCGCGAAGTTACTCTGTCTCGGTAAAAAAATGAATAATTTCTTTTGTTTTACGCTCGACTTTTCGTAACTTTGCACAATCAAGAAATACTAAATCAATTCGAATCAGTAAAAATGAAAAAAACAATCCTCACCATCATGATGACCGTCGGAGCATGCTTGCTTGCTCCGGCACAAGAGAAACATGAGAGTTGCGGCGACGTCGCAACATGTAGCTACCAGGTGGTTCCGCTGCCACAGTCGGTGACACTCACAAGCGGCGAACCCGTGAAGATCTGCCGCAAGGCAACCATCAGCGTTGCCAACAGCTCGGCCGATATGGAGCGTAACGCTCGCTTCTTGGCCACCTATCTGAAGGAAGCAACCGGACTGGACGTGCCTGTCGGACCGAAGGCGAAAGGACAGTCGGCCATCGTCCTGAAGCTCAATCCGAAAATTGCCCACCCCGAAGGCTATCGCATCACCGTTGCCAAGGGCGATGTCACCATCGAGGGACAAACGCCGCAGGGTGTCTTCTACGGCATTCAGACGCTGCGTAAATCGCTGCCGATGACGCAAGGACCGGCACTCTTCCCTGCCGTCGTCATCAACGACCAGCCGCGCTTCGGCTATCGAGGCATGCACCTCGACGTGTCGCGCCACTTCTTCCCCATCTCGTTTGTGAAGGAGTATCTCGACATGATGGCTCTACACAACATGAACACCTTCCACTGGCATCTCACCGACGACCAGGGATGGCGCATTGAAATCAAGAAGTATCCTAAGCTGACGACTGTAGGAAGCATGCGTGCCGCAACGGTGCTCGGACGCAACTCGCGCGTCGATGACGGTACACCTCACGGAGGATTCTACACGCAGGAAGAGTGTCGCGAGATTGTGGAATATGCCCGCGAACGCTACATCACCGTCATCCCCGAGATAGACATGCCGGGACACATGCTGGGTGCGCTGAGCGCCTATCCCGAGCTGGGCTGTACGGGCGGACCGTATCATGTGCTGGAGCGCTGGGGTGTGTACGACGACATCCTCTGTGCCGGTAAGGAAGAGGTGTTCACGTTCGTGGAAGACGTGCTGAAGGAGGTGATGGACATCTTCCCCGCCGAGTATATCCACATCGGTGGCGACGAGTCGCCCCGCACGCGCTGGAAGGCTTGCGAGCTGTGCCAGAAGCGCATTGCCGACGAGGGTCTGACCGCCAAGGACGGACAGTCGCCCGAGGCTCGTCTGCAGGGCTATTTCACCAAGCGCATCGAGAAGTACATCAACAATCACGGCCGCAAGCTCATCGGATGGGACGAGCTCTTGGAGAGCGACGTCGAGGAGTCGGCCACCATTATGAGCTGGCGCGGCACGAAAGGTGGTATCGAGGCTTCGAAGAAGGGTCACGACGTCATCATGACGCCCGTTGGCTACTGCTACTTCGACTACTATCAGACGGAGAACCACAACTGGGGTGAGCCGATGTCTTTCGACGGCACGGTGACCATCGAGAAGACCTATTCGTTCAATCCGGCTCCGCCGACGCTCGACGCTGACGCACAGAAGCACATCATCGGTGTACAGGCCAACCTCTGGACAGAGTATATCCCCTATACCACACAGGCCGAATATCAGGTGCTGCCGCGCATGGGAGCCCTGTCGGAAGTGCAGTGGATGGAACCGCAGCAGAAAGACTTCTCGTCGTTTGTCGAGCGCAGCCAGTCGCTCCTCCGTTGGTATAAGCACTACGGATGGCGCTATGCGACGCACATCTACAGATGATTTTTCTCGAAGGTACGGAGGTACGAGGGTATGAGGGCGCGAGATTGCCTACTTCGCATACCACAAAGCTATTCTTGCACCTCGCACCCCCGCACCTCGAAAAAAATCAGAAAGCTTCGCGAAGCAGGCGGTCTATCTCTAAGAACTCCTTGCCCATATTGAGGTTGAGGTAGATATTGTAAAGGGCGGCCGCCCACTTCTCTCTGTCTTCGGGACATAGCTCACGGTAGCGCTCCATATACGGACGCGCCTTCCGATAATAAGCCTGCAGGAGTTCACGCTTCTTGGCAGGCTTTTTTGTTGTTTCCTTCTCTGTCTCGAAAGCCATATTGAGGTAGGCAACGCCAGCATTGTAGTAGGCATCGGCCATCTCAGGATTCCGGCTGATGATAGTGTCGCAGACGACGATGCACGGCTCATACTGGCCCATATTGAGCAGCTGTGTGCTCTTGGCAAAGAGGAAGAGCTCGCTGGTGTCGTTCTTCGCCAAAGCCTGGTCTACAACCTCCATCGCCAGGTCGGGGCGATTGCGCTTGTTGTAATAGTCCATCAGCTTGGAGAAGAAATAAGGCGACTCGCCGAAGCTGTTGATGCCGTCGGTCAGCGTCCGTTCATACTGAGCCATATCCTCTTGGCGCAGAAAGGTTTCGGCCAGATACTGCAGGGTATATTCCAGATGGGTGGAGTCTTTCCGCGCCGTCTCGGCATAGCGCAGCACGAGCGAGTCGTTGCCCAGCTTGTAGCCCGCATAGGTTGCCCAGTAGGCCGCTATGGGGCTTTCCTTATAGTCCATAGCCGAGAAGAGCGGCTGGTTGGCACACTCGATATAGAGCTCGTTGAAGCGGAAAGCCTCCTGATAGTTCTGCTTACGCATGAAGAACGAGGCTGCACTACGCAGGTTGTTGCGGTAGGTGTTCAGGTAGTTGGCATAGAACTGCCTGTGCTTGGGCTTCGACTGCTTTGTTTCGGCAAGGTGCGAATCGAGGGAGTCGAGCTTTTCACAAGCCGTGAAGAGTCGGTAGAGAATGGCAAAGACGTTGGCCGTATCGACCTTCTGTCGGAGATACATCTTCTCGTTCTGCTCTTCGTACTGCTTGCGCAGAGCGTCGCAGAGCGTCAAGTGGATCTTCAGATTCTCCTGGTTGACACTGTCTTTCAGCAGGTTGCGCATGAGCGTCTCTGCCTTGTCTAAGTTTTTGCCACTCTTTATAATAGTCCGTGCCTGAGCTATCTCTTTCTTTTGAGCGTTCAGGCACGGCACTAAGATTATCAAGAGAAGCGTCGTCATCACGATTCGCCTCATTTTTCTATTTTTTATTTATCACGAATTACAGAATTATTCTAAAATCCGAAAATTCGTTATGATTCCTTCCTATCACGAATTACAGAATCAGAGAAATAATTCTTTCATTCTGCAATTCGTGATAAGAAAAAGAACTCGGGATTATTGCTCGGCTTCGGCAGCCTTGGTGCGCGGGTCGTCAGCACCATAGAGCTGGCTGTAGGCACTGAAGCGGCTGTAGCCCCAGTTGCTCACTTCCTTGTTCGGGTCGAGAGCCTTAGCGCGGTCGTAGTGTTCTACAGCTTCCTGATAGTATTTCTTGGCACCGTCGGGATTAGCCTCCACCTGAGCCATAGCCACGCAGCAAGCACCGATGTAGGTGTGGAGCACGGCGTTGTCGTCCTTCACGGCGACGGCACGCTTCAAGTAGTTGAGCGCATCTTCCACCTTGTCGTCGCGCATGCAGGCAATACCCATATCGGCAAGAGCCACGAAGTTGTTGGGATCTTTGTCGAGCACACCCTTGAGGAAATCCTTAGCTTTGTCAGGCTCGCCGAGATACGAATAGGTGTTGTAGATGTTCTCCAGAATCACCTCGTTCTGCGGGTTCTGCTCATGAAGCTCAAGCAGGTTGTTGACGTAGTTGACAGAGTCCTCGCGGGTCTTCAGTCCGTCCTGCAGGATCAACACGCTCAGGCTCAGGGCATCGTTGCGCTCTTCAGGATCCTGCATGGCTACCTTGCAATAGCGCGAAGCACGCTCCATATCCTTGCTCTGATAGGCATAGATAGCTGCGAAGCGAGCCACCTGACCCATGAAGCCGGCCTGCTGTGTGCGGTCGATATTGGCGAAGAGCGGGTTGATGTCGCTGTCGACGAATGTTCCCCAGTACTTCAGTACCTCAGCGGCACCCTTTTCCTCTGTGGCAGCATCCTGTCCGGCATTCACCAGGGCAAGGCGAGCACCAAGCACACGGTCCACATTCTTGGCAAACTTCGGCTTGACCTGTCCCTTTGCGTTGGGCAGCTGGTCGTATTTGTAGCATTCCATAGCACTCACCACGGCGTTGTAGGCAGCTTCGTTCATACCCTCCTTGTCGTAGGGATCGTTCTTCTGCATGGCCTGGTTGAGCTGTTCGATGCTACTCTCTTTGTTGAACTTGTCGAGAGCGAGGTCAACAAGCTTGTTGTAGGCAGCGGCTTTCTCGTCGTTGCTCAAGCTCTGAAGGTTAGAGTTCAGGAGGCCGAGAGCTTCCTGATAGTTCTTCATACCCTTGATCTGCTTAGCTACAGCAGGGTTCTGAGCACTGGCTGAAACTGCAATCATAGCGGCGGCAGCCATCAACATCATCTTTTTCATAAGCTTAATAAATTATTGTTGTTTGACATTTATTTCTATAGGAGTTCTGACGAATACTCCATCCATTTTTCATTGTGACTTCCACTTGCCTAAAAGGTTTAATCGCCGAAGTCTACCACGGGAGCATCGTCGTCGGCAGGTGCTTCGTCGGTCTCGGTCTCCACAGCTGGCAGCTCGTCGGCAGGAGCGGCAACATCGCGGCGTATGGTGTCCGACTTCTGTGCATATTCCTCACGGCTCTTCTGTTCGACAAGAGCCTCCAGCTCGGAGCTCATCACTTTGCAGACGCTGGCTATCACCTCGTTCTTCTTCGTCAGGTTGATGAGCCGTACGCCTTGTGTGGCACGTCCCATCACACGGCATTCGTCGACAGCCAGACGGATGACGACACCACTCTTGTTGATGATCATCAGGTCGTTCTCGTCGGTGACGTTCTTGATGGCCACCAGACGACCCGTCTTGTCGGTGATATTGAGCGTCTTCACGCCCTTCGTGCCACGGTTGGTCACGCGGTAGTCTTCCACCTGCGAGCGCTTACCGTAACCGTTCTCGCTGACCACCATGATGGTTTCCTGTTCGGGATTGTTCACCACGACCATTCCGACGACGGCATCGTCGGCTCCTTCGAGGCGCATACCACGCACACCCGTTGCCACACGACCCATCGTGCGTACGCGGTTCTCATGGAATCTGACAGCATAGCCATTACGGCTGGCCATCACCAGTTCGTTCTCGCCGTTGGTCAGACGAACGTCTACCACCTCGTCGCCTTCCAGGATGTTGATGGCATTCACACCATTGGCACGCGGACGCGAGTAGGCTTCCAGACTTGTCTTCTTGATGATGCCATTCTTCGTGGCGAAGACAACATAATGGCTATTGATAAACTCTTGATTTTCAAGGCCACGGCCACGCAGACGCAAGATATTGTTCACCGAGTCGTCTGGATCGATATTGAGCATATTCTGGATAGCGCGTCCCTTCGAGTTGCGGTCGCCTTCAGGCAGTTCATAGCACTTCAGCCAGTAGCAGCGTCCCTTCTTCGTGAAGAAGAGCATCGTCTGGTGCATAGTGGCGGGATAGATATACTGCGTGAAGTCGTTGTCGCGGGTGCGGGCTCCCTTCGAGCCAACGCCACCACGGGCCTGCTCGCGGAACTCCGAAAGCGGTGTGCGCTTGATGTAGCCAAGGTGGCTCACGGTGATGACAACGGGGTCGTTGGGATAGAAGTCTTCGGCATTGAACTCATGCTCGTCGGGCACGATCTGTGTGCGGAGCTCGTCGCCATACTTCTCCTTCACCTCTTGCAGCTCTTCCTTCATCACCTGCTTGCAGCGCTCGGGATTGTCGAGAATCTCCTGCAGGTCGGCAATGAGCTTCTGCAGGTCGTCGTATTCCTGATGCAGTTGGTCGACACGCAGTCCGGTGAGCTGGCTCAGGCGCATGTCGACAATGGCTTTCGACTGCGGTTCGTCCAGGTTGAAGCGCTGCTCCAGGTTGCGCTGGGCGTCGCTGGGTGTCTTCGAGTTGCGGATGATGTGCACCACCTCGTCGATGTTGTTCACAGCGATGATCAATCCCTCGAGGATATGAGCGCGCTCCTGCGCTTTCTTCAGGTCGAACTTCGTGCGGCGGATGGTCACGTCGTGACGGTGTTCTACGAAATACTTCACGCACTCTTTCAGCGAAAGCAGGCGCGGGCGACCTTTCACCAGAGCGATACAATTCACTGAGAATGCGCTCTGTAGGGCTGTCATCTTGAACAGCTTGTTCAGGATGACGTTGGCATTGGCATCGCGCTTCACGTCGATGACGATGCGCATGCCCTGACGGCCCGATTCGTCGTTGGCGTTAGAGATGCCCTCGAGCTTGCCTTCCTTGACGAGGTCGGCGATATACTCGATGAGCTGTGCCTTATTCACCCCGTAGGGTATTTCGGAGATGACAATCTTGTCGTGCGTGTCGTGGCTCTCTATCTCGGCCTTGGCGCGCATGACGATGCGTCCGCGACCAGTCTCGTAGGCATCCTTCACACCCTGCAGACCGTAGATATAAGCACCCGTCGGAAAGTCGGGAGCCTGGATATACTGCATCAGTCCGTCGGTGTCGATGTCGGGGTTGTCGATATAGGCGCAGCAGCCGTCAATCACCTCACCGAGGTTGTGTGTGGGAATGTTCGTAGCCATACCTACAGCGATACCGTTACCACCGTTGACCAGCAGGTTGGGCACCTTGGTAGGCATCACGCTGGGTTCGGTGAGCGAGTCGTCGAAGTTGTTCACCATGTCCACTGTGTCCTTCTCGAGGTCGTCCATGATGTGCTCGCCCATCTTCGAGAGTCGGCACTCGGTATATCGCATGGCAGCCGCTGAGTCACCGTCGACCGATCCGAAGTTGCCTTGTCCGTCGACGAGGGTGTAGCGCATATTCCAATCTTGTGCCATACGGACAAGCGCTCCATAGACGGAGCTGTCGCCGTGTGGATGATACTTACCGAGCACCTCACCCACTACGCGCGCGCATTTCTTATAAGGTTTGTCGCTGGTGTTGCCGATGCCGGCCATACCATAGAGGATGCGGCGGTGGACGGGCTTGAAGCCGTCGCGCACATCAGGAAGGGCACGTGCCACGATGACCGACATCGAATAGTCGATGTAGGAGGATTTCATCTCCTCCTCGATGTTGATTTTGATGATTCTGTCGTTGTCGATGGTCTGTGTGCCATCGAAGTTCTGGTTGTCGTCCATTGAATGTTCTGATATTGTTAATTTGTCTGAATTTTCCGTTTAAGGGCATTTAGAGGCCCGTAGCGCGTTTTTTAACGCTTTCAAAAACCATGCAAAATTACTCTTTTTTTTGCAACCGTACAAATAAAACAACAAAACTTCCCACCTTTTTAATATATTTAAGACAGATAGAGTTGCTTTATTGCAGTTGACCAGAATTGTGTCCAATATTTGGTCATCTGCCTATCAGACATTAATGACATTTTGGTACAAAAAAGAGAGCGGTGCTACAGATGATGCACCGCTCCCCCAACTAATAAAAGATATAAAAAGAGATGTAAGTGTTGCCTGTTTTTTAGAATACATGCAAGCCGAGGAACACCATCAGTCCGTTCATCAGAATCCAGAAGATGGCAAACGGCATTGTCTTGCGCATGATGTCGCCATCCTGTCCCTCCATATCGCAGGCAGCCGTAGCGATGGCGATACTCTGCGGCGAGAGCAGCTTTCCTCCCTCCGAACCGGCACAGTTGGCAGCGGCCAGCCAGTTGGTTTCATTGCCCGGCACACCGAAGAAGGTGGCATCGTTGACCAGTCCGAGCTGGTTGGCGGCAGCAGCCTGCAGCTTGCCGAAGAGAATGTTGGCCGATGTGGCGCTACCCGTGACGAATGTTCCGATGGAGCCGATGAGCGGGGCGAAGAAGGGGAAGGCCTTTCCCGTCAGCGCTACCAGTCCGGTGGCGATGGCGAGCGTCATGCCGGTGTTGTTCATCAGCATAGCCAGAGCCACGAGGCAGCAGATGGTGATGGCCGTCTTCTGCAGGTTGATGGTGGTCTTGCAGAGCATCTTCATCAGTTTGCCGAAGCTCAGACCTTGTATCATGCCGCCGATGACGGCACCGAGGAAGATCATCAGTCCGGCGTTGGAGAGCCATCCGAAGGAGAAGGTGTTGCCCACGACGGGCATGTCGAACTTCGTGACGAGTGTCGACTTGAGCAGTTCGCTGATGGGCGGCACAATCTTCGACGAGATGAGGATGAAGAAGATAATCAGTCCGTAGACACTCCAGGCGCGCAGCGTCTTGGCCATGCCGAAGCGTTTCTTCTCGACGTGCACGGTGTCGCTCTCGCTCTCCTTGCCGATGAACAGCTTGTTGTAGATGAGCATGGCGATGATGGCTGCTACGGAGCCGAGGATGGCGGGTGTCTCCGGGCCGAGGAAGTGGGCGCAGCAGAACTGCACGATGATGGAGAAGGTACCTACGAAGAGGGCGATGCAGATGTTCTTCACAATCTTCGTGCGGTCGGTCATCATCAGGATGAGGAAGGGCGTGATGTAGAACATCAGCGACAGCTGCACGATGATGAACGTTGCCACCTCGCAGAGCATCTCGGGCGATGCCGTTCCGTCGGCCACCTGATTGGCCAGCGTCGTTGCGGGCAGACCGACGGCTCCGAAGCCTACTGCCACCGTATTGGCCACCAGACAGATGACGGCCGAGAACATCGGCTTGAATCCCAGTCCGATGAGGATGGCAGCTGGGATGGCCACAGCCGTTCCGAAGCCTGCCATACCTTCGAGCACGCCTCCGAAGCCCCATGTGAGCAGCAGCACGAGCAGCCCCTTGTCGGCTGTGAGCTGGATAAACTGCGTCTTGATGGTCTCTATCTCCTTCGTCTCGCAGAGGATGTTATAGCTGAAGATGGCACATATAATAATAAGTATAATAGGGAAGCAGGCCTTGAGGAATCCCTCGATGACCGACCAGAAGGCGACACCATAAATGGAGGCCTCGGCATACTTCTCGGGCACGATGCCCAAAGCGGGAGCCACGAAGAGGGCCAGCACGATGGTGACGACGAGTGTTGCTAACGCGCTCTTCCAGCCGGGAACCTTGAATCCCATCATCAACACGAAGAGCAGTACAATTGGAATGACTGAAATAATTGCTGCCATAAGCTAATAGGTTTAATTTGTTTATTGTTTGATTTGTAGTTTGTTGTCTATTTCTGTAGCACCTATCTACTTCGAGATTTGGTTTTATGGCTGCGAAAGTACGAAAAAAATGGCAATAATGTGTCATTTGTTATGTAAAAAAAACATAAATGTGTCATAATTTATTGTTGAGTGCTATATTTTTGTTATCTTTGCGACGCAAAACAAATCAAAACGTAACAACATCTACAACCTATGGCAAATCAAGAAATCAAAAACGGCGAGAGAGTGAAAGCCAGCGTCAGCGATAGCCAGATAGCTGCTTTCAAGGAAGAACTGTTAAAAACTATACCCGCAGAGCGCGTCTACACCGACGAGCTGCGCACGCTGGCATGGGGAACCGATGCCGGCTTCTACCGATATACGCCACGCATGGTGGTGCGCAGCGACAACGAGAGCGAAGTATCTGCCATCCTGCGGCTGTGTCGCAAGCATCAGGTGCCCTTCACCTTCCGCGCTGCCGGCACATCGCTCTCTGGGCAGAGTGTGAGCGACTCGGTGCTCATCGTAGCCGGGAAGCATTGGGAAAAGCATGAGGTGATAGATCATTCGGCCTTGAACGCTCCGCATTCGCCAACGCTCAACGATATGAGCATCAGGCTGCAGCCTGGCATCGTGGGAGCCCGTGTCAACGAGATACTGAAGCCCTACGGCCGCGTCTTCCCGCCCGACCCTGCCAGCATCGGTTCGGCTATGGTGGGCGGAATCGTCTGCAACAATGCCTCGGGCATGAACTGCGGCGTCCATGCCAACAGCGACCGTATGATGGAGAGCGCGCGCATCATCCTCACCGACGGCACCATCGTCGATACTGCCGACGAGAGGAGCCGCATGGAGTTCCGGCAGACGCACCCCGACTTCATCCGTAAGATTGAACAGCTGCGCGACCGCGTACGGGCCGACGAAGAGCTGGTGGCGCGCATCCGGAAGAAGTACAGCATCAAGAACGTCACCGGACTCAACTTGCGACCCCTCATCGCCTACGACGACCCCTTCGACATTATGGCCCACTCGATGGTGGGTTCGGAGGGGACGCTGGCCTTCCTCTCGGAGGTGACGATGAAGACGCTCTGCGACTATCCCTTCAAGGCATCGGCGATGGTCTATTTCATGACGATGAAGGAGAGCTGCGAGGCCGTTGTGGCCATGAAGAAGCTGCTTGCCGGCGACGACGACCAGCTGATGAGTGCCGAGCGGCTGATGGTGAAGAGTGCCGAGATGCTCGACTACAAGTCGCTCAGCTCGGTCGACGACCCTGTCTACCTGCAGTATCAGAAAGATGTCGATGCCGGTAAGATAGAAGGTGTCGCACCGGGCGACTATCACAACCTGACGGCTATCCTCACCGAGACGAAAGCCACAACGCACGAGCAGCTGCTCCAGAAGATAGAGAGCATCAAAGAGTGTCTCTCGCAGTTCCGGCTGTACATTCCCGCAGAGTTTACCGAAGATCCTGCCGTCTACGGCAAATACTGGGCCATCCGTTCGGGCATCTTCCCCTCGGTGGGCGGCACTCGCCCTGTCGGCACCTCTTGTCTCATCGAGGATGTGGCCTTCCCCATCGAGAGTCTGCCCGAGGCAACGGTGAAGCTGCAGCGCCTCATTGCCGATCATGGCTACGACGATGCCTGCATCTATGGTCATGCCTTCGAGGGCAACTACCACTTCATCCTCAACCAGAGCTTCAGCAGCCAGAGCGAGGTGGACCGCTATGCCGAGATGATGCGTGATGTAGCCCGACTGGTGGTCGAAGAGTACGACGGGTCGCTCAAGGCGGAACACGGCACCGGTCGCAATATGGCTCCCTTTGTGCGCTATGAATGGGGCGACAAGGCCTACGAGGCGATGAAGGAGCTGAAGCAGATATTCGACCCCGATGGTCTGCTCAACCAGGGTGTCATCTTCAACGACGATCCCGAGTGCTTCATCAAATGCCTCAAACCGCTGCCTGTGCTCGACTTCGACTTCGACAGCGTGCCCGACAAGGAGTTCCCGCATCTGAAGTCGACAGCGCGGGAAACCATCGAGGCCGTCAAGCGCGCCAACAAGTGCATCGAGTGCGGCTTCTGCGAGGTCAACTGCATGTCGTGCGGTCTGACGCTCTCATCGCGTATGCGTATCGCCGTGCAGCGCGAGATACGCCACCTGGAGGCTACGGGCGAGAATCCTCAGCGCTTGGCAACGCTGAAACGGCAGTATCGCTACTACGGCGATGCCACCTGTGCCGCCGACGGACTCTGCTCTACGTCCTGCCCGATGAAGATCAACACGGGCGAGCTGACGCACCTCATCCGACAGATGAACATGAACGAAAACAAGATGGGCTACCGATTGGGAGAGCTTTCTGCCAACCACATGGCGGGCATCAAGTCGGGACTGCGCGTTGTGCTCGATGTGGCCAACCTCGGACACACCGTCTTGGGCTCTTCGCTCATGACCTCCGTCTGCAGCGGCATGAACAAACTGGGACTGCCCCTCTGGACAACCGCAATGCCGAAAGCCATCCGACAACCGTCGAACATTGAACATCAACCGTCGAACATCGACCATCAACCTTCCGAAGGAACACATCAACCTTCAACTCTCAGCCCTCAATCTTCGAAAGTCGTCTACTTCCCCTCGTGCATCAACCAGACGATGGGATTAGCGAAGGGGGCACCCGTCAAGAATTCGCTCGTCGACGAGACGTGCCAGCTTCTGCAAAAGGCAGGCTACGAGGTGATCTTCCCCGAAGGCATGAAGCGCATGTGCTGCGGACAGATATGGGAGAGCAAGGGTATGCTCGACATCGCCGACCGTAAGAGTGCCGAACTGGAGGAAGCGCTGTGGCGGGCCTCCAACGAGGGGCAATACCCGGTGTTGTGCGACCAGAGTCCTTGTCTGCATCGCATGAAGAAGGTGATGACGCGCCTCAAGCTCTACGAACCGGCGGAGTTCATCATGACTTTCCTCCGCGACCGCCTCGACTTCCACCCCATCGACCGACGGGTGGCCCTGCATATCACCTGCTCCACTCGCGAGATGGGCGTATCCGAGCATCTCGTCGCCTTGGCACGTCTCTGTACGCCCAACGTCTTCCTTCCTGAGGGCATCGGCTGTTGCGGCTTTGCCGGCGACCGTGGCTTCACTTATCCCGAAGTGAACCGCTACGCGCTGCGCAAGCTGCGGCCCCAGATAGCCGAGCAGCACATCGAGGTGGGCTATTCCAACAGTCGCACCTGCGAGATAGGACTGCAGACCAACTCGGGCATCCCCTACATGAGCATCGTCTATCTCGTCAACGAGTGCACCACCGGTAAGCAGCAACGGACCACCACGGATTGACACGTAGAGCAGCGGACGGACACGGATTGACACGTAGAGCAGCGGACGGATACGGATTGACACGTAGGGCAGCGGACGGACACGGATTGACACGTAGGGCAGCGGACGGACACGGATTGACACATAAAGCAACGGACTATCACGGATTGACACGGATGATACTGCATGTGGAAAAGTTTGGCATGACTTTTGATGAAAAAGTCATCAGAATCATGTCAAAACAATTAATATACTATTATGCAGAAAGGTAACATCGGGGTTACGACTGAGAACATCTTCCCCGTTATCAAAAAGTTTCTCTATTCCGATCATGAGATATTCCTCCGTGAGATGGTCTCCAACGCTATCGACGCTACGCAGAAGCTCAAGACACTGGCCGACCGTGGCGACTTCAAGGGCGAGCTGGGCGACCTCAGCGTGCGCATCAAGCTCGACGAGAAGGCCGGCACTCTTACCATCAGCGACCGAGGCATCGGTATGACCGAAGAGGAAATCAATAAGTATATCAACCAGATAGCCTTCTCGGGCGTTACCGACTTCCTCGACAAATACAAGGACAACGCCAATGCCATCATCGGCCACTTCGGACTGGGTTTCTACTCTTCGTTCATGGTGTCGAAGAAGGTAGAGATCGTCACCCGCAGCTATCAGGAAGGGGCAAAGGCCGTGAAATGGTCGTGCGACGGCAGTCCGGAGTTCACCATCGAAGATGCTGAGCGCGACGACCGCGGTTCGGACATCATCCTCTACATCGACGACGACTGCAAGGAGTTCCTCGAGAAGCAGAAGATTGAGCAACTGCTGCAGAAGTACTGCAAGTTCCTCCCCGTGCCCGTTGTCTTCGGAAAGAAGCAGGAGTGGAAAGATGGCAAGATGCAGGACACCGAAGAGGACAACGTCATCAACGACGTGGAGCCTCTCTGGACGAAGACGCCCTCTACGCTGAAGGACGACGACTACAAGCAGTTCTACCGCACGCTCTATCCTATGCAGGACGAGCCGCTCTTCTGGATTCACCTCAACGTAGACTATCCCTTCAACCTCACGGGTATTCTCTACTTCCCTCGCATCAAGCAGAACATCGAGCTGCAACGCAACAAGATACAGCTCTACTGCAACCAAGTGTTCGTCACCGACCAGGTGGAAGGCATCGTTCCTGACTTCCTCACCCTGCTCCACGGTGTCATCGATTCGCCGGACATCCCGCTGAACGTGAGCCGTAGCTACCTGCAGAGCGACCGCGACGTGAAGAAGATCTCCACCTATATCACGAAGAAGGTGGCCGACCGCCTGCAGAGCATCTTCAAGGAGAACCGCAAGGAGTATGAGGAGAAATGGGACGACCTGAAGCTCTTCATCCACTATGGCATGCTGACACAGGAAGACTTCTACGACCGCGCCAAGGATTTCGCCCTCTTCAAGGATGTCGACGGCAAGCACTACACCTACGACGAATACCGAACGCTCATCAAGGACAACCAGACCGACAAGGAGGGGCAGCTCGTCTATCTCTACGCCACCGACAAGGAGGAGCAGTACAGCTTCGTCGAGGCTGCAAGGGCCAAGGGTTACAGCGTGCTGTTGTTCGACGGACAGTTAGACGTTCCTACGGTGTCGATGTTCGAACAGAAGTTCGAGAAGAGCCGCTTCACACGTGTCGATGCTGACGTTATCGACCGCCTCATCCTGAAGGAAGATGCCAAGAAGGAAGAACTGCCGCTGACAGAGCGTGACAATTTGTCAGCCGCCTTCAAGTCGCAACTGCCACCGATGGACAAGGCCGACTTCTTCGTCGAGGTGAAGGCTCTGGGCGAGCAGGCTTCGCCGGTGGTCATCACGCAGAGCGAGTATATGCGCCGAATGAAGGACATGAGCCGCTACCAGCCGGGTATGTCGTTCTACGCCCAGATGCCCGACAGCTATCAACTGATGCTCAACAGCGACCATCCGCTCATCCGCCGTGTCCTTGACGACGAGACCACGCAATGCGCCGAAAAGCTGAAGCCCATCGACAGCGAGATAAAAGGTTTGGAGGCTCGTCTGGCTGTACTCCGTCAGGAGGAAGAAAAGAAGAAGCCGGAGGAGATTACGCAGGCTGAGAAAGACGACAAGTCGAAGACGCAGTCTGACATCGACCATCAGAAAGATCTGCGCCGTCAGGTCATCGCCGACTATGCCAAGGGCAACAACATCATCCACCAGCTCATCGACCTGGCTCTCCTCCAGAACGGTATGCTCAAGGGTGCCGCCCTCGATGCCTTCCTCAAGCGCAGCGTAGAGCTGATCAAGTAAATCCTTTTCTTGAGAACACAAAGTTTTCTATTGAACACACACACAGACGCAGAGACACAGAGGCTTGATTCTTTGCAACCACGCAATGCAATCAACCTCTGTGTTCCTGCATTTTTTATCAAATAATTGACTAAGATTAACTCTCCAAAAAGAGACAGCCTCTTTCAGTTGAGATCAGTACAATCTGGCTATTTCTATTCGGAAATACAAAAAATGCGACAGATTTTACATTTGAAAATACAAAAACCAGCCAAATATTTGCAGTTTCAAATATAAATTATTACCTTTGCGGCAAAATCCTGATTAAGCGATGGCAAAGAAAGTTTTCTTTTGATTTGCAGAGCGTGAAGGATTTGTTTAAAATTCACAAATTATGGAGTCAATAGAATTACAGCCCCTTTTTAACAATTATCACCGTAAGATAGCCAGAATAGACTTGCGGTTCAAACGTTATCTATACGACCAAATCAATTGGAGCGCCAGAATTATCAGCATCAAGGGCGCACGTGGCGTGGGAAAGACCACGATGCTATTGCAGCATATTCTTGAAAATTACGAGGACATCGACAAGACGCTCTACGCATCGTTGGACGATCTGTGGTTTGCCACTCACTCCCTGATTGACTTGGTGGATTGGGCAGATCAGCACGATATACGAAGATTGTATCTTGACGAAGTGCATAAATATGAAAGATGGAAGGAGACGTTGAAGAATATTTACGACAGCTATCCCGACATGAGCATAGTATATACCAGCAGTTCACTGCTCATCATGGATAATGCCACGGTCGACCTCTCACGTCGGCAGACTGCATATACGCTACATGGTTTGTCTTTCCGTGAGTTTCTGGCATTTGAGGATGTGGCTCATTTCCCTGTCATACCTCTTGAAGACCTTTTGCAGAACCATGTGCGCCATGCTATGCAAATTGTGCAGGAGGTGAAGGTGGCTTCCTACTTTGAAACCTATCTGGAGCATGGGTATTATCCGTTCTATCGTGAGGTAGGCGATGATTTTGCTTCGCGGTTGAGGGAGATTGTATCAGTGGTTATCGATAGCGACTTGCCTGCCGTCGAGAATATGGCGTTTGAGACCATCCAAAAGGTGAAGAAGTTGGTGATGATTATCAGCGAGCGTGTACCTTTCGAGCCCAAGATGTCTGATTTGTGGGCGCAGTTGGCAACCAATAACGAGTTGGGGCTACGCATGCTTTATGCTCTTGACAAAGCACAGATCTTATCTCTGCTTACCTCAAAAGCGAAGCACTACAAGTTCTTATATAAACCCGACAAGATATTTTTGGGAAATCCCAACTTGATGCATGTGCTATGCCCTATGGTGAACAAGGGCAATGAGCGAGAGACGCTGTTCTGTTGCCAGTTGCAGGTGAATAATGATGTGAAGCATCCTTTTAAGGGGGATTTCCTGGTTAATGACAAGTATCTCTTTGAAGTTGGAGGAAGGAAGAAATCATTTGAGCAGATTGCAGATGTTCCCAACAGCTTCCTTGCCGTGGATGATACAGAGGTCGGACATGGCAACCGTATTCCTTTATGGCTCTTTGGTTTTACTTATTAATTTAGACGTAGAGACTATTTTTTATATAAGCACTAAGACGCAGAGACACAGAGACTTGATTCTTTGCAACCACGCAACGCAATCAACCTCTGTGTCTCTGCATTTTTTATCAAATTATGCCTAAGCTTAACTCTCAAAAAAGTGACAGCCTCTTTCAGTTGAGGTCATAACGTAAGTTCCTAACAGAGGTTATCAACCAAATTAAGGAACAATCATTCTGTTAGACGAAAATAATACAGCAAAAACTCTTTTGAGGTAAAAAGAGGTAGGTCGCAAAACTCCAAGAAATCTTTTTTGTTGTTCGTGACAATAACATCGCAATCAGATAGTTTTGCACATTGATATTGCAGTAAATCCTCATAGTCTTTAACAGGAGAATGTTTCAAACTCATGTCAAGTTGCTCGTCATCGTTTGATAACACTGACATTCCCTCCCTCATGTCAGCAATCATTGACCATATCATGTCTTTGGTGTAGTGTCGAAAAATATACCCCATATTGGCAAATGACAGATATGAAGCACATAACTCGATTTCGCCTCGTTCACCAAGTTCGAATATCGCCTTGGCATACACAAAGCTATCGCGAGTCTGCCCATAGTCGAGCAGTATGTTTGTATCAAGGAAAACTTTCATCATAACCCTAAAATGTGACGAGTGCGCTCATCTTCCAAATCGACAACATCTGCAGCTCTTTTACGCTTTTCGAAGAGCCGTTCAATTCGAGGAGAATAAGTCATACCGTTCAATTTACTGGCAAGGAAAGCCTCGTCTTCTGCAGACAAGCTTTCGTCTGTCTTTGTCTCTACAAGTTCCACACCTGGCACAGAGTTGACAAGGAACATGGCAACGGCCATTTTCTCATTGCGACTCATGCTGTTAAGCAATCCTATGTATGGGGCCATAGGTGTCTTGGCTATGTTCACATTTGCATTCATTGTTGTCTGCTGTTATTATTTCTACCGCAAAGATACAACTATTCTGGCGAATCACCAAATTTTTGAAACAAATTCTTATCTATACACCCAATTCCTTCTTTTTTACCCATTTCTTAGGCTGCCTACATAACCTATAGTCATACATAAGAAAACTATTTGATGCAAAGCGGCGCAGAGGATTTTCCTTCCCCTGCGCCCCTTGCTTTTATCATCATCTGCCGCTTGCTATCTCACCACCAACTGCTGCTCTACAATTGAAGCGCGCCTTGTATATGATGTCGTTGCGAAGAGCAGATTCATACAATCGTTAAAGTTGTTGGCTATTCTGTTGTGGGGACAAGTTCCCAGTCTATCAGGTAAATCTCAGGTGTCGGTATAGGGTCAGAAGGATCGTTGTAGATTACCTTAACGATATCGCCATTTTCCTTCTCATACTCGATAAAAACTTCTTTCGAATTTCTTATCTGCTTAGATGGAAGATAGATAGGCATCTTTCCCCATAATCCAAGCATCTGAAGATTCTCGTCCATATTAGTTCCTTTCCAATATCCTATCCAATTCTTAGGCCTTAGTTCATTCGAATACTCCCAAGTCGTTGAAGAAGGATATTGTCCATTATATTGATATTGTGTGAGGTTTCCATCAGTCCACTTGAAATTCATAATCTCATCTTCACCAGAGGCTGAATTAATATAGCCATTTTCATCGTATGAAAAGGTGTGATAAAACGAATATGGCCTTCTTTCATCATATTCCACATTGACAATCAAACCATTTGATATAGTGTATATAAACTCATGGTTGGAATAAGTCCGGCCTGTCGTTTTGCTAATTATCTTAACATCTCCATAGTAGGTATACTCGGTCGTATGTGTACTACCATTAGGAGCACTTGAATAAAAATAAGTGCTTGTTACTCTTTTAGGTCTACCTTGAGCATCATAACTATATTCATTAACTTCGGTTGCGTCACCTTGAATCATGGTTATTGTTTTTATACGCTTTGAAGGTGAGTTTTCATTGATGCCTTCCTCTTCGTTATCATTGCTTTGACATGAAACGAACGTGATACTTATAACGAATGCAAAAACACTCTTTAGTACATCTTTAAACATTGATTTTTCCATGTAAATTTATAATAGCAAATTATTATTTTTGTTATTTGAATAGATTATTGGGCAAGGCGGAAGCCGACACCACTACTACACCAATTTATAGAGCGGTAGTTTCTGTTTGACACTTGGCTGCTATTGGAGGAATAGTTCCAGTTGCCCCCACGGTACACTCGACTTACCGTCTGGTCAGATGCCGAAGAAGGCCCTGTAGGATTTGTTTGTGCAGATGAGCTGTAGCTGCCATACCAGTCCTGACACCACTCACACACGTTGCCACTCATATCGTAAAGCCCAAGCTCGTTGGGAGACTTCGTTGCCACATCATGAGTCTTTGAGCTGCTGTTATCCCTGTACCACGCTACTTCGTCAAGCGTGTTGCTGCCGGCATAGGTATAGCCCCGGCTCTGGTTGCCACCGCGGGCGGCATACTCCCACTCGGCCTCCGTAGGCAGGCGGAACGTTTGGCCCGTCAGCTGGTTCAGTTTCGTGATGAATGTCTGACAGTCGTCCCAGCTTACCCACTCAACAGGCAGCTTCGAACCTTTATAATAAGACGGGTTACCGCCCATCACGGCCTCCCAAAGCTCCTGCGTCACCTCCGTCTCGCCGATGCTGAAGCTGCTTAGCGTCACCTGATGTACTGGACGTTCGTCGCTTTCTCCACTATTTGACCCCATCAGGAACGTGCCGCCCTCAACTGCAACCATTTTGTACTCCACACCATAAACCAAGTTCGCTTCATCATAGCCTTGTGGTCTGTTTCCGAACGGCCTATCGATATGAGAAGCCGCATTGCTGGCTACACTGTTAATGAAATTATTTGCATAGCTGAGCATGTCGCCGAACTGAGAACCGAGCGAGTTGGAGCAGTCAAGGACGAGCATGATGACAGCACCCGAGTGGTCAATGGTAGTCTGTATATTGTTGTCGGGCGCAAATTCAGAGTTGACCTGCCACGATGTGGCCGTCTCCGACTTATAGTACTGTCTGATGTTGGAAGTGGGAATCAGTCCGTTGCCGTCTGTCCGTTGTAGCCCGCTAAACGTATAGGTGACAAAGATGCCATCTTGCTTGCCTTGTATGAAAGAGCCGCCCTCTGCATTTATGCCATGATACGACACATTGCGGAGCGTGCGGTCGGACAGGTTGAAGGTACCCTCAATGTAGAGCGAGCTTTTTTCGGCCGAATAGCCGTCGAACGTGAAGCGTACGAGCGTTCCGTTGCTCTGTCCTGGTATGCGCATGCTGATGGTCTGCTTGTTGCTGATGCTGATGATTTGGTCGCTGATCTCTTGCAGCTTCGAGCGAACGGCACTCATGCTGCTCACCTCGAAGGCTTTGTCAGATGAACTGGCCAGCTTGTTAAGGTTATTCTGGAAGAGCGTGTAGTTTGTCACGTCGCTTCCCCGAAGGCCCAAGGAATAGGCTGTCAGGGGTATGCCCTTGACGCTGGTCGACGAGATACGGTTGCTCACAGCGTTGAGATACTGCTCGTCTGTAGAGTAGCTGCCGTTCATCATCAGCGAGCCCTGGTCGAGTCCATCGGTAAACGTGACAAGGTTGACGCTGACGAAATTGGTGGGAAAAACCTCTTGATCAAGAATGTTGAGCGCGCGGTCTACACCATAATACAGCAAGGTACCGTCCTTTCTCGTCAAGCCGCTAATGAAGTTGTTGTATTCGCAGGCCGTGCCTTCCTGAAGTACGGCTATAGGTTTCTCGTAAAGCTCCTGATTGAAACCAATGATGCCCATGTAGACCAGAGGCTCATCTTCTGCGCGGAACACCTTAATACTGTCAATATTGCCAGTCACAGTGTGATGGAATACATCCTCACCACGATAGAAGTCAACCGTGCGTTTGCTTGCATCATTACAGATCACCAT
>JAGBLC010000201.1 GCA_017635615.1 Prevotella sp. | reverse complement strand
GTAGTATTTCTTGTTGCACGTGATGTCGGCCAGCACGCGGATGAAGGGCGGGAAGCGCACGTCCTCGTCTTCGGTGATGCCCTTCGTCTCGAGGATGGTGAGCGGTTCGGGCAGGTTGAGGTAGGTGTCGAGCTCGAAGTACTGCCCTTTCCAGATGAAGCTCTTGCGGTTTTTGCGGATGGTCTGCCGGTAGGGGTCAGCCTGCTGCATGAGCGACTCATAGAGTGCATTGGGCACCTGTCGCTCGGTGATGATCTCCTCGTGGCCCGACACGCGCTTTTTCGTGGTATGCACGTTGACCACCTTGCCCGACCAGTCGCGTCGGCGCAGCCTTACTTCTACGCCTGGGTCGGCGACGAGATAAGTCTGTGTGATGTCGCTCTCGATGCAGTCGGGCATCTCGCCCTCCACCTCGACGATATATTTGCGTTCCTCCTCGATGGGCTGCGGCAGTCCGAGCACGTTGGTTATCTCCTTGATGACGCGCCGTATCTTCGCCTCGAAGTCCTCGTGGTTGTTGATGACGCGCAGATGGCCATGCCCCGTCCAAGCCTCGATGACCTTCTTGTCCAACAGGCGGGCGATGCGCAGTCCCTCCTCGCTGGCTGGCTCGTTGCGACTGGCGTTGTTGCTCGTGGTATAGAACTGCTCGGCTCCGTCGGCGGCGCTCACGAGATGGAGCACGGCGTCGTAGCGTTCGTCGCGCAGGTGCTGCGTGGTAGTACCCACGTCGCGGGTGATTCGCTCCCACATCTCCGGCTGCATATAGGCCGAGATGTCCATCGCCCCACGGTCGCAGACGATGACGGCGGGCTCGTTGCAAGCCTCGGCCATGCGCAAGAACTTATCCTCCAGGGCCAGCTGAATCTCGAGCGTGGCCTTCTCGCCCTCGTAGAAGAAGTCGGGGTTCTGTGTCAGGTAGTTCATGCCAGCCTGTGTGAACATGGTTGGCACTTCGGGCAGGGTGAACACTTTGAATCCAAGGTTAGAGAAGTGTTCGATGACGCGTACTAAGGCCGTTGTCTTTCCGGCACAGGGTCCTCCGGTGAGGACGATTCGTTTGATGTTGTTCATGATGGATGGTAATATTGCATGATGATCGATGGCAGGCAGAAGAGCCATTTGCCGCAAGCGACGTTGCCTTCGAGGTGTTTAGCAGGTCAGAATTTCTTGCCAGAGAGGATGCTGACGGTGGTGAGCCAGATAATCTTCAGGTCGAGCATCATGGAGCGATGGGCCACGTAGTCGAGGTCCATCTCCACTCGGCGCAGCATCTTTTCTATCGTATCGGTGTAGCCGTTATAGAGCGTTGCCATGGAGAAGATGCCCGGGCGTACGGCATAGAGCTCGGTGTAGCGCGGGTCGTGCTGCATAATCTGGTCGATGAAGAACTTCCGTTCGGGTCGTGGTCCGACAAACGACATGTCGCCGATGAAGATGTTCCACAACTGCGGGAACTCATCGAGGTGATGGTCGCGTAGGAAACGTCCTACGCGCGTCAGTCGGTCGTCGTTCTGTTCGCAGAGGTGCGGGTTGTCATCGTGTTCGGCATGTGGCACCATCGAGCGGAACTTATAGAGCTTGAAGGGCCGTCCTTTATAGCCGATGCGCTCTTGGCTGTAGATGGCCGGTCCGCCGTCTTCGAGGCGCACACAAAGATAGATGATTGCCACGGGAATGGCAAACACCAACATGGAGAGTGCTGACAGCACGATGTCGAACAGTCTTTTTAAATCCATAAGCTGAACGTTCAGCAGACACTTCTTCTGGTTGTGCCTACATATATATAACCGAAGAAAGAGCGATTTATTTTATCCGCAGTGTTAAAAAAATAAAAAGGAGGGCAATATTGTGCCCTCCCTCTTCTGGGGTGCGGGGGTGCGAAGGTGCGAGATTACCGTCATGTGCTTTTATTACTATCGGCTTTCCCTGTAAGTGCCGACCATTGGTTCTCGTACCCCCGTACCCTCGTACCTTTTCACCTCTCTCACCTCTCACTTTTTTTCACTTGGCCACAACCTTGCGTGTGCCTACAACATAGATGCCGCGTGAGGGCTTTCCGTTGATGCGGCGGCCCTGCAGATCGAAGACGGTATCTCGCACCTCGCGACCCGTAGCTCGCATCTCGATGTTGGTGGGTGTTGAGGCGCCCATGACGAACCAGGTGTCGCCCTGCACATATTCGTCGCCCTGCATGATGTAGCCGTTGTCGGGATTGTAGTAGGCACCCTCGGGACTCAGGATGCCGATGCCGGCGCCTGCCATCAGGTCGTCGCTGACATAGAGCGGGCCTAAGAGTCCGCGAGCCTGTAGCTCACCGCTTTCGACAACCAGACAGCCCTCGATGTAGAGCGCCAGACTGTTGTCGGCCTCTGCCTTCAGCGTCGGTCCGTCGATGGTGAGCGTCATCGGACTGCCCATCGCATCTTCGCCACCAAACATGCTGATGGCACAGCCTAAGAAATTGTCCGTCTCATATTCCATGCTGTTCTTCAGCGTGAGCGTGCCGTTGCCCGTCAGGCTGACATTGTTGCTATAGAGCATCAGGCAGCTGCCGCCATACCTGTTCTCGATGCGGTTGTCGCCCTTGATATTGATGGCGATATGCTCGTAGCCCGGGAAGTCGACGGCATCGTACACCTCGATGAAGCCGCCCCCCTCAAATTCGGAGGTGGCATTGACATTGTCGAGCGTCAGCGTGTGCGACTCGTCGTCGAAGCTGATGCTGCCCGTCATGCCATAGCTGTCGGCGAGGAAACTGTTCAGCTCGTCCCAGTCTGTCTCGTCCGTTATCTGCTGGTAGGCGATGCCAATGGGCAGGATGCGGCTGGGCTTCTTGGCGATGACGATCCATTCGTTGGTAATCGGCTGGTCGTCGGCATCAACAATCATGTTGTTTTTGATGACGGCATTGTCTGGTGAGACAATCGTATAGTTGTCGGGAATGATGAAGCAACCCTCCTTGTCGGGGTTGAGCATTACCGGTGCCGCCTCACTGAACAGCTTCAGCTGGTTGCTGTCGTCGTCGTTGGCACAGAACTCGAACACACCCGTGTCGTCACCTTCAAATTTTGACATGATGCCCACCAGGTCGGCTTCTGCCGTGAGGTCCACATCCTGACAAGTCACCTTGCAGCCGTTGCTGATAAAGATTGCATCCATCGTAGCGTTAAGGGAGAGGCCTCCTAACATCCCCGAGGGCGAGGAAAGGGTGACATTCGACTGAGCTTCGAGACATTGCGAGACGCCGCTGACGGAGTTGTCGCCAGACAGGACGATTTCAAGGTCGGAGCCCTCTGCCGACTTGAGGAACGTTCTATAGGCATTCTCCACGTTGTATTCCATCTGGAAGTTGTCCATATAGAGTTTACCGTCCTGATAGTACATGCTTCCAGAAATGTTAATCTTGTCTTCGTAGTAGCGGTTGGCTTGCTGGATAAAGCTGACAAGGTCGTCACCCTGATTGACAGAAGGCGTGTCTCCGAGCAGAGCGAAGGGCAATAGCTCGCGTTGCTCGATGACGATCCATTGGTCAGTGACAAAGGCGCCACCGATGACGATGCCGTGAGTATCTGTCTTGCTGTCGATGAAATACGACGCGCCGTAGGGTTCCCACACCTTGATGCCTTCGCCCATCTGGAATTGCTGCATGCTCATCTTTCCGAAGCAGCGGAGCGATCCGCTCTGTACAGCCACCTTGGCCGTTCCGTCGATGTTGTCGGCGAAGATGGCCACGTCGGTCGACTCTATCTCCACGTCGGGGCCGTCGATGCTCATCAGGTCTAACACACGGGCGCCCTGACTGCCAGCCTTGATCTTCAGCGAGCCGTCGCCAACGAACTGTATGCCTCCGCCGGTATCGAAGATCATGTTGTCATTGCCGCGCAGTTCACACTCACCCTGTATCTCCACCTTCAGTCCCTGAACGCCCGTACGTGGCTGGTTGAAGATACCGTTCATGATGCCCGGCCGGTCGGCGGGAATGGTCATGCGGAAGTCTTTCAGCGTCAGCGTGGTGGTTGCCTCGTCGTAGTGAATCTCGGGGATGCCCTCAAAGAAGTCTTCCATCAGACCCTCGTCGAGCTCGGCCAGATCTTCCAGCAGCTTGTCCGCTGCCTCCTCGTCGGTGCCGGTGAGCCAGATGCCGGCGATGGAGATGTTGATGTCCGAGCAGAGTATGTTCTCGCTCTTCACCCATTGCGTCCAGGGCTCTATGTCGTAGTTGGCGGGAAACGGCACATAGAGTTTCCTGTCGGGGACTACCCACTCGCCCGTATCGTTCCATATCCGCTGAGCGAAGGAATTGGCACCTACTGTGGGCGGTGTAGCCCTGTTGATGTAGATATACTTCAACTTGTCACAGTAGGCGAACGAGGTCTGACCTATTTCCTCGATGGTAGAGGGCAGCGAGACGTAGGTGAGGTTGTCGCATCCGTGTACAGCGGGATTCTCGACGACACG
>JAGBLC010000200.1 GCA_017635615.1 Prevotella sp. | reverse complement strand
GTCATGCCGGCATCGGCCGTGAGGAACTCGTTGCGCAGCGACAGGCGTGCCATATAAGTAAGGTATGTTGGGTCGTGGTTGCCCTTCTCCGTGCCGAGCTTCTCCTCGAAGAGCTCGCCCACGTCGTCGTGGTTCAGGTGGATGGCCGGCATGACGATGTGCGAGGGAGCCTGTCCCTTCAGCTGGATGATGCGCTCGCCCAGGTCGGTCTCCACGATCTCGATGCCCTTCTTCTCAAGGTAGGGGTTCATCTCGCACTCCTCGGTGAGCATCGACTTCGACTTTACCATCTTCTTCACGTTGTGTTCGCGAAGGATGTCGTAGACCGTCTCGTTAAACTCCCGAGCGTCTTTCGCCCAGTGTACGATGCACCCGTTCTTCTCGGCGTTCGTGGCAAACTTTTCCAAATATTCGTCCATGTGGGTGATGGTGTGCCGCTTAATCTGCGAGGCCTTCTCGCGCAGCTGTTCCCACTCGCTCAGGCCCAGTGCCATATTGTCGCGCTTCGTTCGCACCGACCAGAAGGTGGCGTCGTGCCATGCGGCGTATTTCTGGTTCTTTAAGAACTCTTTTGCTGCTTTACTATGTGGTGTACTCATTGTAAATTATGAATTAAGAATGAAGAATGATGAATTATAATCCTGCGGCCAGTATCTCCACAGCGTGCTTGAACCTGATGGTCTTGCCCTCCTTCTGTGCGATGCCTGCCATGTGCATCAGACAGGAGCAGTCGGGCCCCGTCACGTATTCGGCACCTGTGGCGATGTGGCGTTCCACCTTGTCGTGTCCCATCTGCTTGCAGATAGCCGTCTCTTCAACGGAGAACATGCCTCCGAAACCGCAGCACTCATCGGGGCGTTCCGGTTCCACCACTTCGATGCCCTCCTTCAGCAAGAGCAGGTCCTTAATCTTGTTGAACTTCGGCACGTTCTGCTCCGAGGGTGAGCTCAGTCCCAGTTCGCGCACACCGTGGCATGAGTTGTGCAGGCTCACCTTGTGGGGGAATTGCCCGGGCAGGCTCTTCACCTTTACCACGTCGTGCAGAAACTCTATCACGTCCATCACCTTACCCGCCGTCAGACACTCGTGCTTACCCTTGAGCAGCCGCGGGTAGTTGATCTTGACGAAGGCCGTGCAGCTCACCGAGGGAGCCACCACGTAGTCGAAGTCCTTGAACTTCTCCTCAAACTTCTCTGCCAGCGGCACCGACATCTTCTCGAATCCTGCGTTGGCCATGGGCTGTCCGCAGCACGTCTGGTTGAGCGGGTACTCCACGTCGAGCCCCAGGCTCTTCAACAGTTTGTATGTGGCGACGCCCACCTCAGGGTACACGGCGTCGACATAACAGGGAATGAATAATCCTATTTTCATAATGCTTTCTGTTTGTTTTGTTCGCTTATTGTTTGTTCGATTAGTAGGAAAAAAGTTGATTGCGATTGCAAAAATACAAAAAATCGCGAACAATAACAATAGTATGGGCAATTATGCTCAATCTTTTTTGACAATTTAACAAAGCTGCGCTGCGTAGGAGGCGACGCTTTCTTGCGTCGCAACAGCACATAGGTGGCGCAAACGTGGCAGGTGTCACGCGAGGAAGCGTGACCTCCTACATTGGCGTAATGTGGCAGATGTCAAAAAATCCTATTGGAAGATGTATTTCAGACCGAACTGAAGGGAAAAGTTCAGCGGCTGGTCTTTCATGCGCGTGTCCACGGCACTGCCGTTGTCGAAGTAGTAGGCAATCTGCGGCTCGGCATAGAGGGCAATCTGCGGCAGCGGGGTGTATTGCAGACCGGCACCGAGGGTTGCCGACAGCTGCAGACGGTCGCGCTGGGGGGAGTAGTCGTGACCGTCCATCTCGCCACGGGCTTTCACATTGAAGTCGGCCTCGCCACCGCCGACAGCATAGATGCCGCCCCACGAAGACCTGACAATCTGGTAGGTAGCCTGTAGCGGGATGCCCATATAATGATAGGTGCGGCGGTCGTGGATGGTCGCGCTCGTGGTCTTCTGCGAGCTGACGGTGCGGTGGCGCATATAGTTAAGGCCCGTCTGCAGCCCCCATCGGCCTGTCAGCGGCACGGCTACGAGCATGCCGAGCTTCACTGGCGCAGCATATTCCTTTTTTTCTTCATAGCCCGCGAGAACGACATTCTCCTCGGCACGTGTTGCTTCGTTGGCATAATATTCGGCCGAACTGAAGTTGGCCAGCATGGCCTGGCTCATATAGACGGGGTTGGCCGTGGCTGTCTCGCCCATCATCTCGCTGCCGTAGTAGACGGATGCCATGAGGTGTGGGGATTTCGAGGAGCGAGAAATGATGGTCGGGGAATGCAAATCCCCTTCAGCGTTGCGAGAAGTGTTGGTCGGAGAATGCAAATCCCCTTCAGCGTTGCGAGAAGTGTTGGTCGGTGATTGCAAATCCCCTTCAGCGTTGCGAGAATTGTTGGATGGTGATTGCAAATCCCCTTCAGCGTTGTGAGAAGTGTTGGTCGGTGATTGCAAATCCCCTTCAGCGTTGTGAGAAATGTTGGATGGGGATTGCAAATCCCCTTCAACATATTGCAAATCCCCTTCAACGGAGCGAGATATGCTGGACGAGGATTGCGGATTCCCTTCAGCGTATGCGGTTTTCTGGGATTGCGGATTCCCGTTAACAGATAAAATCTCTTGAACGGAGGTGCGTTCATTTTGATGCAACAGCCATGTAGAGGCGCCGATAATCAGCAGGAGCGATGCGGCGACAGCCCACCACCGGCGCAGGGCTACCGTCGTGGCACGCTTGCCGTCGGCTGAAGCAGTCTGCCGCTCGACAGCTTCCCACAGTCCATCGGGAGGAGCCACCTCGTAGCCCTCCATCTGTTGCCGCAGTTGCGACTCAAAGTCTTGCTTCTTCATATCTTTTCCTCCCGATGTCGATTAGTTGGGTTGATGTATTCTTTTATCTTTTGTTGCAGCATCCGTTTGGCCCGGAAATATTGTGAGGCAGAAGAACTCTCCTTGATGCCTAACCGAAGGGCTATCTCGCGGTGGGTCATGCCCTCGAAGACGTAGAGGTTGAGTACGGTGCGGTAGCCGTCGGGCAGGGAACCTATCATCCTCGTCAGCTCCTCCGGAGGCACGTCAGCCGTCGGGTTGTCCGTCTCGTCGTCCTCCTTCGCCATCTCTGGCAGTTCTTCGAGAGCGGCAGGCTGTCGGTGCTTCAGCTGGTTGAGGGCGGTGTTCACCGTGATGCGCGTCATCCAAGCACTGAGCGACCCCTCGCCGCGATATTCGAAGCGGTTGATGCTTGTGAGCACCCTGACCATCGCATCCTGCAGCACGTCGGCAGCATCGTCGCCATTGCCCATATAGCGTAGGGCGACGGCCATGAGTCGTCCGCTATAGCGGGTGTAGAGTTGCCGTCCGGCACCCCTCTCTCCCCGTCTGAGGGCATATAGCAGCTTCTGCTCTGTCTCCACGGTGGTGCTCAGAAATGAGAATAGAAGCGCACCACGACGGGGTGCTGCTCGTTGAACATCACGTCGAAGTGGCTCTCGCCGTTGTCGAGTAGCCCTTCCGGCAGTCCTGTCGCCCGCAGAGCCTTGATGCGCTGCTCCACCACTATGGAGCGGTTCTCACGGTTGATGATACATACGCCGGGGTCGTTCATCTCTACGGTGAGGGTGTACGGTGTGTCGTCGAAGTAGGCTTCGAATGTGTAGTCCGTCTTGTCGAAGGTGAGGTAGTTCGACGCGGTGCTGTTACCCACCTGCATCACCCTGCTTCTGTACTGCGTGTTGCCCGTTGAGCCGCATTGTTGGCTACGGTAGCCGCCGTGCAGGCGAGTGTCAATGATGATGGCAAAGAGATTGGACACCATGTCGCTGATGATGATGGAGTCGGCCGTCAGTCGTACCGTGCCATGAATCTGCTGCATCAGTTCCTCGTAGTTGTCGGGTGCGATGGCAAAGCTCATGTAGTGTTCGAAGGAGGGCAGCTCGTTGTAGGACCAGGCTAAGGCTGCATCGGCTCCTTTATCGAAGACATCGTCGCTATAGATGTACCAGTCGCCTTCAAAGTTGCCCATGAAAGTGGTCGAATAATCTGCCTCTATATTTGTGTATTCACCGTCTTCGGTGCTGCACCCCGATAGGAGGGTAGCCGCCATCACGAGGGCCATTAGCCAGATGTTGCTCTTCATATATGCTGTGAATTTTATTGATATTACTTTTGTACTATGAACATGCAAAAATAAGGAATCTTGCATGAACCTCATCGTATTTATGATTTTTTTACAAAGGGTTAACATGAAGTAACATAAATGACAAAGAAAAATGCAAATTCTTTGTCCTGTTGGCTTATATGTCGCATTTTTTTCGTAACTTTGCACCCGAACCTAAACATTCCACAATCATGCTACAGATTCGCTGCAAGAATAACAACATCACGAAGAGCTTCCCAGAGGGAACCTCGCTGCTCGACGTATACCATGAGTTTGCCGAAGAGCTACAGATGCCTTACCCCGTCGTATCGGCCAAAGTAAACAACGCCTCGCAGGGACTGAAGTTCCGACTCTTCCAGAACCGCGATGTCGAGTTTCTCGACGCACGCGGCGGATCGGGTCATCGTGCCTATGTGCGCTCGCTCTGCTTCGTGCTCTACAAAGCGACGAGCGACATCTTCCCAGGGTCGAAGCTCTTCATCGAGCATCCCCTGTCGCTCGGCTACTACTGCAACTTCAAGAAGCGGGGCAACGAACCGCTCACGGCTGAGGATATCGACAGAATCAAGGAGCGCATGAAGGAGATAGTAGCCCTCGACATGCCCTTCCGACGCAACGAGGCAACGACGGAGGAGGCCATCCGCGTCTTTGCCGAAAGGGGATTTGCCGACAAGGTGAAGCTGTTGGAGACAAGCGGACAGATCTACAGCGACTACTACACGCTGGGCGACACCGTCGACTACTTCTACGGGCCGCTCGTCCCCACGGCAGGCTACCTGAAGGTGTGGGACCTCGAACTCTACGGCTCGGGAATGCTCCTGCGGGTGCCCGACAGGAAAGACCCGTCGAGGGTGGCCGAGAAGCTGCCGATGCCCAAGACGTACGATATGTTTGCCGAGAAGGTGAAGTGGGATGTCATCATGCGCCTCTCCAATGCCGGCGATGTCAACAAGGCCGTGCTGAAGGGGCATGCCTCCGAGCTTATCCAAGTGAGCGAGGCGCTGCAGGAGAAGAAAATCGTGCAGATAGCCGAGGAGATAGACCGTCGGTTCAGGGCTGAGGAGAATCCCATCCGCATCGTGCTTATCACGGGGCCGTCGAGCTCGGGAAAGACAACCTTCTGCAAGCGTCTGTCCATCCAGCTGCTGGCGTGCGGGCTGCGTCCGCTGTCGTTCTCTACCGACGACTATTTCGTCAATCGTGTCGACACACCGAAGCTGCCCAACGGTCAGTACGACTTCGACAATATCAAGGCTGTCGACTGCGAACTGCTCGAAGACCATCTGACGCGGCTGATGCGCGGTGAGCGTGTCGAGGTGCCGGAATACAACTTCGTCACGGGAAAGCGCGAATACAACGGCAAGCGGCTGAAACTGCAGAACGATACGGTGCTCATCATCGAGGGCATCCATGCCCTCAACCCGCTGCTGACGGAACAGATACCCGACTCGGCGAAGTTCCGCGTCTATGTGTCGGCCCTGACGAGCATCTCGCTCGACGACCACAACTGGGTGCCCACGCGCGACAACCGTCTGCTGCGCCGCATCATCCGCGACTACAACAAGGGGGCCTACTCGGCCCGTGAGACCATCAGCCAGTGGAAGAGTGTCTGCGAGGCCGAGGAGCAGTGGATCTTCCCCTTCCAGGAGACGGCCGACGTGATGTTCAACTCGGCCCTCAACATCGAGTTTGCCGTGCTGCGAACACATGCCGAGCTCATCCTCTCGTCGGTGCCCAAGAATTGTCCCGAATATGCTGAGGCTCACCGCCTGCTGAAGTTCATCCACTACTTCATCCCCGTGAGCGACAAGGAGATACCGCCCACCAGCATCATGCGCGAGTTCCTCGGCGGCTCCAGCTTCAAGTATTAAATGATAAGGGTGGCAGGCTGTGAGGCCTGCCACCCTTTATTTCAAAAAGAAAACTTTGTTTTTCTGAGTTTTCGTATTCAAAAGAGCCATTGCATTCGTAAGATGCTATAGGATATTCTGCATATCGTGCAGTAAAGATTCCACTTGACTGAAGAATGGGGTTACCTCTTCTTCTGTTGCATCGTACATGTCGTCGTAGTCGCCCGATTGGCGTAGTTCGTATAAACGGGAAATCAGCCTACCATACGATTTGTCCAACTTGTTGTTGGCAATGAAGTGCATGCCTATAAGGTGAATCAAACCAGAGTGAGTATGAGCTGTGATTTGTTTGGATAGCAGCAATGCTTGAGCCATGTGGAAGACGGCATAGTAAAGACGATTACCAGCTAAGTTCCAGTGCCCTAACTTGGCGTTGTCCTTTGCTTCTTCAAATACCCTGAATGCTTTTTCTTGTCTATATTTGACAAGTGTTGCTCGTTCTTCATCTGTCAGCATAAGACAATTCCTTCCTTTTCAACGTTATACTTAAAAATGGGATTGGCTTTCTTGTTCCAATCGTCGAGCGAATAGACGATAGGATGAATCATCTCGTTGATGGTCCACCCAAGTTCCCAGAAAGGGTAAGCGTAGTTGTCATGGTCAGAAGGGGTTATGCTCTTCTTGTCAAGCAGCACGAGGATATCCCAGTCTGAATCCTCCCTTGCATCGCCACGAGCTCTCGACCCAAAGAGAATCGTCTTCGAGTTTGTGGGCATAATCTGCTTAGCAAGCGCTTCTATCCGTGTCGCTGTGTTACCCAAAGCTGTTTTTCTTTCCACTTCTGCCGTCGGTACTACTGTATTCATGGTTGCAAAGATAACGTTTTACTCGCATACTGCCAAATTATTTCGAAAAAAACACCCATTATTGTCTTTGTTTTGTGCTTAAAGGCTACGAAATAAGGGTGGCAGGCTCAGAGGCCTGCCACCCTTTATTTCAAAAAGAAAGCTACATCTTTAGTAATCCTCTTCGTCGTCCCACTGTTCGCCGTGTCTGTTGCCGCCGAACTCATCGTTGAACTCCTCTTCAGAAGGAGTGACGCTTTGATCGCCTTTTGCAGGATCGAGTGAAGAACCACCTGTCAACACGGTGTCTGTCAGTACTTCTGTAATGTCGATGCCGGGCATCATATATTTCTTTTTCATATTTTCTTTCTCCTATTCTTTTTTTATTATAAATTCATGAATAATTCGTGGACCTTTCATGGTCATTCGTGTTTATAACATAAAATCTCACGAGTTTCCACGAATTATTCATCAATTATTGTTATTTTACAACGAACTTCTTACCGTTCTGGATGTAGAGACCCTTCTGGGCGTTCATCACGCGGCGGCCCTGCAGGTCGTACAGCTCGCCAGTCTGAGCAGCGTTCTCGATGGTGTCGATGCCCGTTGCCTCACCGATGATCTCACCGTTGAAGACGAGCTTGGCACCCTGAGTGATGCCCTCGAAGTAAGCACGGAAGGCCTTCATCGAAGCACCCGAGCCAGCCTTCTGAATCTTACCGGCAGGAGTAACGCCATACTTGCCCGTCATCGTGCCGGCAGCCATCTTCACGTAAGAGCCCTGGAAGGTAGCAGCACCCTGCTCAACCTTACTGGCCTCGTTGCTCTCGATGGTCACGTTCTGGAAGGTCAGACCGTTGATGCCATTCTCTGCATAGACGATATAAGGTGTAGCGGCAGCCAGCTCGGTGGTAGTGCTGAGGTCGATATTACCATCGGTGTAGCCCGTGAATGCCCAAGCCTTCACACCCTCACCCAGTGCCGTCGTAGTAGTAGCGAACGGCAGACAGATAGCAGCAAACTTGCCAGCCTGCATCGTGAATGCTACAGTCATTTTGTGGTGAGTACCCACATGGATGGCATCGGTATTCTCAGCTGCCTCAGTAAGCTCCTGCTCGTAATAGCCGTAGATAGGATCGTTGCCGTTGAAACCACTGAAGCCCGTCATCGTGTAGTATGCACCATCGTAAACGTTGATGTTGTTGGCGCTTTCATTCCAGTTGTTCTCGCTGCCCCATCCAAGAGCAGAATCCTGCGACTTGCGGACGAACTTCAAACCTGTTGTTCCTTCGGGAAGAGCAACGGTATAGATGTCCTCTTCGCCCTCAACAGCTGTGAGGTTGTCGCTCCAAGCACCTTCGTTGCCTTCGCCCCAGTACCAAGCAAGCATGCGGGCATTGTCAGCAGCCCAGCCGTTAGCCTTCATGTAGATGTTCATGCCTGTAGCAGGTTCGTCCTGAGCAAGCTGGAAGCCGTAGAAATAATCGATAGTGCCATCCCAGAGTTCAATCTTAATGTAGTAATCGCCCTCTGGAATGTTGTTAAATGACTTATTGGTATAGCCGCTGCTAGCATAGTTGCTGATTTCAGTCCAGCTATTCATATCTGCCGAATAAGATACAGTCACCATGCCGTCTGAAAGACCACCAGTGCGGAGATAGAACGTATCGTCTGTTCCATTGACATGCAATTTAGGCGTAATCAGATAGGCAGGAGTATCTTCATCTCCTGTAACATAGTAGAACACAACGCTGGTGCCGTTGTCATCATAATACTGCATGCGACCGTAATAACCGGAAGCACCATCATGTGTTGTTACGTCAACGTCCCAACCATCAATACCTTCAACAGGAGTCAGACTGGTTCCATTGAAGTCCTCGAAGAACTTGGCAGGGTTGTTCTTGTCAAGAACATCTCCTTTGAATGAAGCAGTAAAAGTGTTAAGAATTTCACTTCCATTTTTGCCGTAGATAGTGATCGTTCCGTTTACAGAAGGAGTAACGGTAACAGTCTCTTGTTCGCCAGCTTTCAAAGAAAGGGTAGCGGGAGACACCGTAATACCTTCTGTAGCTGTAACATCAACAGTTAGTGTACCCATAGCTACGTTCTTCACATAGTATGTGTAAGATGGAGCTGAAGTGACAAGTCCAAAGTCTTTTGTTTCTCCATTCTGGGCAGGAGAGCTATAAGCATTAGAGTAGACAGCCATTTCCGGAATAGTCTCAAACTCTTCAACTTTGAAGTTGATAATGAATACTTTGTTACATACCAGTTTGATGTAATAGTTGCCTTCAATTTCAAACTCAGCCGACATGTCAACTGCTGAACCTGTAGTAGCATTCATATTTGAACTAAGATCTTTTGCCAAAGTCCACTCTGATTTGTCTGTTGAATAGTACACCTTAAGAACAGAATAGGAACCACCATTGTTGTATCCATTAATGGTTACTTTCTGTCCATCTAATGTGGTAGTCATCATAGGAGAGATAAGCTCTGTGTCAGAAAGATAGTTTCCGCCAGCGTAGTCGTAAAAACCGCCATTCCATTCTTCCCATCGCCCTGATTCTTTTTGCCATTCAGAGCTGTTAAGTATTTGAGGGCCAGAAATAGAATAGTCAGCCCACGCTTGCGTTGCCCCCATCATCGACAGTAGGAACGCGAAAAGAAAATTGATTTTTCTCATTTTGTAGTAATCTTAAATTGTTATGTTTTAATTGATTATATGATATACATGTATTGTTGCGCTGTAGTGAGGCGCGCTGTCGAGAGGAAGGCGGGAGAATAGCTTGTAGCAGTTTCCAAAGCCTGTAGTAATCTTTTCGGGTGCAAAAGTACGTATTATTTGTGGAACATACAAATATTTGTAACTTTTTTTGCAATTTTCGTGTTAAGGAAGCAAAACATGAATACACATGAATACACACGAATACGAAAAAATAAAATTCATGAAAGATTTGTGGGTCATTAATGATAATTCTTTTAGTCGCTACGCTTTGTAAAAGCGGCAGAGCCGAGCGCATGTTGAAAAAAGAAGAAGTGCCTTTATGTTTGAGTTCTGCCAGGCAACGATGCGCAGATGCGAAGGCTAAAGGACACTTCCGAGCCTGCAGTCTGCGGTATTTCCCGATACTACATTATTAAAGTAGTCGCACTACATTATTAATGTAGTCACACTACATTATTAAGGTAGTCTGACTACATTATTAAGGTAGTGTCGCCGTTTGCGTCATATTGCATCGCGATGTGCCGCTTATTGCATTGCGATGTGCTGCTTTTTTCAACGCGAAGAGTTGCCTTATTGCGAATAACTATACCAAAGAATGTTAAAATTTAGCCTGTTTGAGCTCTTTTTTGTGTATATATTTTGCAGTAAGATTCATAAATAGTATATTTGCAGCCAGTTTTTTCAGATAACAACTTACTAAAGGTGAGTTCTAAAAATTAATATTTTTGAGTGGAAGCCGTACCTTCTGAATCAGTTCAGTTGGTTTCAGTGCCTCAAAGGGGCATCGTTGGCTCGCGAAAGCGTTCGTTTATCCACTCATTTGACTTGATTATTTGACGT
>JAGBLC010000199.1 GCA_017635615.1 Prevotella sp. | reverse complement strand
GATCAAACTCTCCATTGTAAAAATATCTTTGTCGATAACCTCATATATTATATAAGGTATACAACGTGTCTGCTGACTGTAGGACGCTCCGTATCTTTGTTTAAAGTACCTTTTTCTATTGCCCGGCACGAAGCTGGACAAAATTGAAAGACGGTTGCTTTTGTACCCGTTGTACAAACATAGCTCCGAAGAGTTTTGTTATACAAACGCTTATCTTGTACTACTATTACCTGTTCATGTAAGCTTTTCAAAGATCTCTTTCTTTGTAGCTCTCGATTTTTCCCGAAAGCGGATGCAAAGGTACGGTGTTTTTTCGAACCCACCAAACATTTTCGGAACTTTTTTCAAAAAAAGCACGATTTTTTCTGTTTTTATTACAAAACAACAACAAAACAGCCCTCAAACGATAGAAAAAGTGCGCTAAAGTGACATGACCAAGAAAATGACCGAACGCTGGTCATCGTGTGACCAAACGTTGGTCATCATGTGACCCAATATTGGTCATGGCAAGACCAAACATTGGTCATCTGCTTATCAATGATCAGATAAAAAGGAAAAAGAAGAGCGCGTGTACCTATTTTATATAATAAAGGTACGCGCGCGTAAGGGATTTTTGTGATGATGCAAATAAAAACAATCAGAGCAGCTGTTGCAGTTGGGTGATGATTCGGTCGGGAATCGTTTTGTCTTCCACCTTGTCATCCCAGCTCTCGCCCTTGAACCACACGGTGTGGCAGCCTAAAGAGCGAGCGGGCACGATGTCCTTCGAGATACTGTCGCCCACGACGGTCACTTCCTCGGGTTCCATTTGGAGCGCCTCCAGTCCCAAGGCGAAGATGCGAGCATCAGGTTTTCGGATGCCCACGACGGCCGATTCGATGACATTCAGGAAGAGATGGTCCATGCGGAACTCCTGCAGCACCACGTTGATGTTGCCATAGAAATTGCTCACCAGCACCATGGGCATGTTGATTTGCTCAAGAACCTGCCGGCTTTCGGCCGTCACCTCGCGCACTTGCGTGTAGAGGTCGTCGAGCAGTGAGAGCTGTGTGGTGGTGAAGAGTTTCTTGTCGGCCGTCCAATAGCCTTTGGTGAAAAGATACTCCATCTGGAGGCGCAGTTTCACGTCGAGCAGTTTTTTGAACGTCCAGGTGGGCGTGACGATGGGATTGCGTCCCAAGGTACGCTCAGCATAGACATAAGCTTCTCGGTATTGTTCCCACGAAACCGGTATGGCCGCCCTTTCGTAAGCATGCCAGATGACTCGTCCCCAGTGGTTGCCACGGGTGTCGAGCGTTCCTCCGTAGTCGAAGATATATGCTTTCATTGATATAGGAATTAGAAGGTGAGCCGCATCATCAGTCGGATGCCGTGCTTATGGGCAGTGGGCAGGTCGAGGTAGTTGAGTCGGCGAACATACTGGATGTGCAGAATCTTGAAGATGTTGTGCACGCCGGCGATGAGCTCGACATAAGGCTTCTTGCGGTCCATGACATGCGCTCCGTCGGGGAACATCATGAGCAGGGGGTCGTTGGCGTTCTGTTCGAGGAAGGGGTTGTTCTTGTCGGAGAGGTCGCCCCAGAGCATCTTCACGCCGATGAACTCGCGCCACTTGAGCTTTTTGAGCAGCGGAATGCGGTTGAATATCTTACCGTTGAGGTCCCATGAGAGGTCGGCCGAGACGTACCGGTCGTTGAGGAACTCCATGTTGTTGACGAGGTTGAACGTCTCGTCTTCGATGATATACGACAGGTTGGCTGCCGGCATGATGAGCAGCGGGTAAGGCACCTTGTCCCACTGGATTCCACCCTTGACATAGAGGTCTATCTTTCCCCAGTTGTGGGGCATCCAGAAGCGTTTGTAGATGGTGGCCTCGGTGAAGTTGTACGAGTAGTCGCCTCCGAGGAAGCCTTTCAGTCCGAGTGTATGTCCGAGCGTGAAGACAGGTGCATCGAGGTTGATGGGCAGTCGTCGCTGCTTGGTATTGATGAACGTCTCGCCCGGTGCGAACCGTATCTGCGCATGCAGCTCGGTGGTGCGTATCTTGCGCGATTGGACATAATGCACGTTGGGGTCGGCGAAGGCAGGCATGGGATGACTGAAATTGGTCCACAGCGATCGGTCGTGACTCTCCGACATCGGTATGAAGAAGAGTTCGCCAGCCGCCTCGTTCTGTTCTGTCTTCAGCGACACCGTTGTCTTGAAGCCGAACTCCTCTTCGCGTTCGAAGGTGAGCGACTGTCTGTTGTAGAAGAGCATCTTGTCGACGGTGCTCCACTTGAAGGCCGTGAAGACATTATCCTTGTCGGTATGGACGAACTTGTCCGAAGGCGACTCGATGTCGTACGACGAGCTGAAGGTCAGCGTGCGCTGCGGGAACTCACGCGGCAGGTAGTTCTTCTTGTTGAACGAATAGATGAGGTCGCCCTTGTAGTACCACTTCTTCGAACCCGTACCGTAGGCCACATAGCCGCGGACGAAGAGGTTCGAGTCGAGGTTGGCTGTTGTCTGCGCACTCAGACGGAGGCGAATGTCGTCGATGAAGTTGCTGGTGAACATGGTGTTGATGGGGCCGATGTCTACCTTCGACGGATGCTTCTTCGTGCCAGTATCGACGAAGTTCTCGACGAAGGCTCGAAGCACAAACATCACATACTTGAAGCCCTTTATCTTCTCGATGCTGGCGAGGAAGTCGCCCATGCCCTCCTCGCTCTTTGTGAGTTTGACAGAGCGGAACTCGTTCCAGAACTCGTCGCCTCGCATCTTGGCATTGGCCTCGTGTCGTTCCTTCTGTTTCCCCTTGAAGAGCTTCTTGTTGATTTCCTCGAAGGCATAGTCTTGCATTCGCGTCGTCTTGATGACGATGGCCTTGCTCAGGAAGCTGGCCACCTTCAACTCTACGAACATATCGTCTTCGGAGAGCACCCACTCGCCGTTGTCGAGTTGCTCGTAGGTCTGTCGCACCTGCATGTTGTCGACGAAGTTGACGTCGCTCTTCTTCGGAATGGTCAGGTTGCACTGCTTCACGTGCAGCGAGCTGTCCTTGAGGATATAGAGCTCGCCGCGGAAGCCGAAGTCCTGCTGGTTGTTGGGCATGAACTGGATGTGGAAGCACGAGTCACGCCCCACCTTTACCGTATCTTCTATATAGTATCGGTAGAAGCTGATGGCTCCCTTTCCGATGGGCGAAGTGAAGGGATATTGGAACAGACGAATCTCGTCGTCGTAGATATCGACATCAGTAAAGACATCCTTCAGGGCCGTTGTCAGGATGTCGCCCGTCTCGAAGAGTTCGTTAATGCCGGTAGAGTTCTGCCCCATGACGATGGTCTTCTCGCTCTTGGGGTTCTTGCGATAGATATGTCGCGTCACCGTCTCGTCGACGCTGATGGGCAGGATGAGCTTGTTGTTCAGCTCGCACGGCTCCACCTGGTTTTTCAGCCATTGCCGTTTGTTGAAGAACTCGTTGTTCAACGCCGCCGGTGTTATCTCATTGAAGGCGAGCGTCATCTTCTGGTACCTGTTGTACTGATAGAAGTCGTGGTTGGCCAGGTCGGTCTTCTTCTTGGCCGCTATGACGCGCCGCATCAGCTCGACGGCAGGGTTGTCCTTTCTCGAATAGCGGTTGCGCTTCGCCTTGACGGTGACGTTGGCCAACTGCGTGTCTTCGGGTTTCAGTCGGACACGCAGGTAGTTGTCGAGGCCTTTGGTGATGAGCATCTTCAGCGGTTTGTAGCCCACCGCCGAGAAAGTGAGGTACCATCCTTCGCGGCGATCGATGGAAAACTGTCCGGAGGCATCTCCCGCCACCATGACATGGTGTCCCTTATAGACGGCACTGGCGTATGGTATGCTGTCGCCGGTATTGTCGTCGACGATAACACCCTTGATCTTCTGTGCCTGCACGTTGCAGACAGCCAGGACGAGGCATATTGCAAATAAAACGTATCTCTTCACGATTTCTGTTTTTTCAATTCTTCGACTTTTCTATTTCCATCGTCAGCCGCTGGCAGAGACTCTCGTGGCGATGGTGCATATAGATATAGAGGAGGCTCATGATGATGATTTCAACGAGGAAGTAGAGCCAGGGGATATTCAGCAGACAGGTGGCGTAGATGGTGATGGCGCGGACGTTGAAGGTCAGGATGTTGGTGAACTTCATCAGCGGACGACTGCCGACGATGAACTGCTCAGCAATCTCACTGCTTGCAGCTTGCTCCTCGCTCCTCAACGCATTATATTGCTTGAAGAACTCCTGGAAACGCGGTGTTCGCCGCTCCTGACTCTTGCAGTAGTTGGCATAATTATAAAAGAACAGGCGCGCGAGCCATTTCTCCTTCGGCAGCGACTCGTAGACGGCACGCTGCTGTCGGTAGTTGTCGAGCTCGCTGCCCTCCTTGCCTTTCAGGAAGAAGAGGTGGATCTGCCGATAGTAGTCGGCCAGCGAACTCTGCGGCGAATGGCACATCACACCAGCCACGAAAGCCAGCACCCAGATGCCGATGCCCCAATGTGTGTTCGTGCCGGGAATAAACTGTCCCTGCATCCTCAGGCAGAGAGCTACATAGATGGCAAAGAACCAGAGGTCGCCCGAGAAGCCGTCGAGCATGCGCCCAATAAGCGTCTTCTTGCCCGTCAGGCGGGCCATCTGCCCGTCGGTGGAGTCGCAGAAATTGGCCAACATCAACAACACGACACCCATGATGTTGTGCCACAGGTCGGTGTGGTAGAACATGAATCCCGCCCCGACGCCGAGGAAGATGGAGAGGATGGTGATAGCGTTGGGATGGACGCCGAGCTTGTTCCAGAAGATGGCGAACACCAAGCCTATAGGCCGGGTAAAATAGACATCAAGCCACTCCTCCGTATCTTTCGATTTCATCGATGCCTGCAGCATCTCTTTAAACTCCGTATATCTCATTTTCAAACTATAATTCTATAATAATCTCAATTATTTAATTCTATAACTTTCTAATTTTCCTACGATGGCCGCTGCTGCTTCCTCTCTGCATCGCGAGAAGCTGGGCCAGTCGTTGAAGTCGATGATGGCAAACGTGCCGTCGGCCCGCACGATGGCATCACCGCCATAGATGCTGACACCCGTCAGCTGTGACAACCGTTCGGCATCGTGGTGCAGCACCGACACATCGAACGTGTAGTGGTGGGCCTGGCCGTTGCGTTTCTCGTCGTCGAACTTCGTCTGTCCGTCGTCGGTGGGATAAGTGATGCGGAAGAAGTCTGTCCCCTCGACGCCATAGAACTTCACAAGGTCGCCCACCTCGTGCGTCGTGACGACGATGTCGGCGATGCCTCTTTCGCGAAAACTGCTCACCACCTGGCGCAGCTGCCCTGCATCTTGGGCGTACTGCACATCGCCTTTGCTTTGGGCTGCCATATCGCCGCGCTTCACCCAATAGCCCGTTTCGCTCTCTACGGGACTGTCTATGTCAACCATCTGTGCCGCCGGAATACCATACCGACGCATGGTCGATTCCACATTCAGGCGGGAAAAAACGCTCAAGGCCCGAGCGCTGTTGACAACACGCACACCCGCTTCTTCAGCCTGCCGGAGCAGTTGGATGGTATGCGGCAGACGTCCCATCGTCAGAATGAGATCGGCTTCATGAAGACGTGTGAGGCTCTCTTCGTTGGCATACTCCGTCGCGATGCCGGCAGCCTGAAGGCGACGCCCCACGGCTTCCAGTATCATCCGGTCTTTCTCTACCGAGTTGGGCGAGAATTGCGGGGCACGACTGACGAGCAGCGTCCTCATGAGAGGAACCTTTCTGCCGTCAGGATGTCGGCTGCATGGTCGATGTCGAGAATCTTTCCGAAGGGGAAAGCCCGCAGACGCAGGCCCTCTGCAACAAGGGCGCGCTGGAAGTTGCGCATGCGCGACTCGCCTCGAAGGATGCACCCGTTGAGCACATCGACGCAACGGGGTGTCAATCCGTAGATACCTCCCGAGATGAAGTGGGGATGGTCTGTCTGGTCGAAGAATCCCGTGATACTGCCATCGTCGGCCACCCCTACGTGCAGAGGTTTCTCGTCGTCGATGAAGTCGGTGACGCCCATCAGCGCATCGACATCGTCGGCCTCGCGGAAGGCGCGGACATAGCTACGAAACTCTTCTTCGCGGAAAATAGTGTCTACGGTGGTGAGCACGAACTTCCCGTCGGTCAGGAAAGGACTGATGGCGTGAAAGCTGTGCATCGAACTGGGTGTTGACTTCACGATGTAGCGCAACGGAATGTGCCTGCCGTCGAGACCGTTGGCCTGGATGTCACGGAGGTGCTGCTCCACCAGCGGTGTCAAGTCGTTGCAGATGACCACTATCTCCGTGGCATCGTTGTCCATAAACACCCTGATGAGCCTGTCGATGAGCCGTTCGCCATGAATCCGCACCAGCGGTTTCGGCGCATCTATTCCCTCACTGGCCAACCGCGAACCCTCGCCGGCCGCTATGATTGCATACTTCATATTGTCAAGCAATTACACTTTTAAAAGTGCAAAGGTATAGCTTTTTTTCGTATTCCGAAAGGATTACAACGATTTTTATAAAAAGCCAATACTCTTTAAAATACGGTGAAGCGGAAGAAAAGGCACTAAAGAATCATAAAAAGCACACGATATTATTCAATTCAAATTATTTGATTTGCATAATTCAAAATAAATAATTAACTTTGCAGCATAAAAAGAAACAAAAGAACATATTGAACATAAGTTGAATATAAAAAAACAGAGGAAAACCAAGAAACAGACAGTACACAGCCATCGACAGGGATGAGGAACACCATGCGTGCTGCCCGCCCACAAGGGAGTCTACAAAACCGCATTCATCAAACCAAACGGAATGGCGCGTCGCTCCCATCTGTACTTCGTTGGATATAGAGCTTTCTGCTCTTGTCTCTCTCATTCTTGAATACCGCCAATATTCGCCAAGTGGGAGCAAGCAGTTCAGAAGGTTCACGCCATCAGGCGTGAACTGTTCTTTTAAGAAGAGTTGCATCTTGGCAAATTCTCGTCACGCTTATGCTGCATAATAGACATTCCCGAATCGTGAAAGAGCGTTTCGGGAATGTTATCATCCATAGATATAGTGCTCTATCTTATCTATCAACTGCCGAGTTGGGGCAATCTTTGGGGCGATATCCTTTTCAGTGGCGGTGTATGAACGATTGTAATCGCTTCTTTCGCGAATACCTTGCAGACGAGAATAATGCTTTCCTTCTTCGATAGTGAAGATTCCGATAACGACATCGTGCTCATACCAGTACCATCTTATCGTGTTCTACGTTTTGGTAATAGGGAAGGTAAGACATCGATTCCCACTCTTTTCTTGTGTATAGCTGGGGATTGATTATCTCACCGATATTCCAACCGAGCAGAGTGAACGGAAACGACACATTGTCGTAGTCGCTTTCTGCCAAAGAAGATTAGTCCAAGAGAATGAGAAGATCCCAGTCGCTCCCTCTATGTGCATCGCCGCGTGCCTGTGAGCCATAGAGCAGCATGGTGCTCCCTGGTGGCAGGGTTGTCTTGGCAACCTGCTTGATGCTCTCTATTACTTTCTTCCTTTCCATATCGCGAGATAATAATCCGCTGCAAATGTACACGATAGTTTTGAAACCAACAAGTTTTTTCTATTTATTCTACATTTGGATGTAGACTATTTGAACAATGGAATAGCGTCGCCTCCAACAAAGAGGGGTTGGTGACTGCATCAGGGATAGTCTCTGACATGGTCAGAGATAGTCTGAGACCTGGTCAGAGATAGTCCGCGACCTGCTCAGTGATAGTCTCTGATGTGGTCGGAGATAGTCCGCGACAGACTTGGAAGGCATCGGCGACAACCGTACTGGCTATCGCTACGAGCTGCACGGCGTGGACAGAAAAGGTTTTGCAGGAAATAGGTCAACACCCCACCAAACTGCCCCAAAGCCTACTGTTTATCGGCCTTCCAGATGGTGAGGTGTTTCTTTATCACCTCACCAAAGACCTCACCAGAGACCTCACCATTCATTGCTTCTTATGCGTTGTTGCGACGCTGGGAAAGGCTATGGGTAGGCGAGCGTAGCTCGGGCGCTCGGCCCTTGGGACGCTTTGCTTGCAAAGAATGGCGTCGCCTCCTACACTGCTGCCTATGCGCTGTTGCGGGCGGAAACGCCATTCCGCCCCTACGGGAGCCTGCCACTTGGGGCTCCTCCCCCTCGGGGAGGCTGGGAGGGGTTTCCAAATATGGTGAGGTGTCTGGTGAGGTGTCTGGTGAGATGTTTGGCGAACACCTCACCATTCAGAAGTCCTGTGTACAAAGGGTTTTCGCGCATTTTGGTGAGGTGTCGGCCGCTTTCACGGAGAAACTTTACAGACAGCGAGTTTCGCATAAAAAATAAAAATCTTTCGCTTTTTCTTGTCAATTCGCATACTTCTTTGTAACTTTGCAGCAAAATTACACCTTAATAAGTATGAACAGAATCGTAACACTCGGAGTTGCAGCCCTGCTGACATTGGGCAGCACCCACGCAAATGCACAAAACACAGTGAACATCGGTAAGCAGAACATCCAGCTGAAGAGCGACCTGATGACGCCTGAAGCCCTGTGGGCCATGGGACGTATCAGCGCCTATGCACCCTCGCCCGACGGACAGAAGGTGGTCTATCAGGTGGGTTACTACAGCGTGAAGGAGAACAAGAGCCACCACGTGCTCTACATCATGAACGCCGACGGAACGGGGCAGAAGCTGCTCACCACATCGGCCAAGAACGAGACCGACCCGGCTTGGGTTGGCGGGCAGATAGCCTTTATCACGGGAGGTGAGATTTGGACGATGACTGCCGACGGACAGAACCGCCATCAGGTGACGAAGACCGACGGAGCCGTCGAGGGCTTCAAGTTCTCGCCCGATGCCCAGAAAGTGATTATCCTGAAGTCGATGCCGTTCAACAAGATTATCCAGAAGAACCCGGACGACCTGCCGAAGGCTACCGGACGGCGCGTCACCGACCTGATGTATCGCCACTGGGACCACTACGTGGAGTCGATACAGCACCCCTTCGTGGGCAGCGTCGAAATGGCCGACGGCCAATATACGATGAGCAACGACCTCGTCGACATCCTGGAGGGCGAGCCCTACGAATGCCCGATGGAACCCTTCGGAGGCATCGAACAGCTCGACTGGAGCAAGGACTCCAAGCAGATTGCATACACCTGCCGCAAGAAGACGGGGCGCGACTACAGCTTCTCGACCGACTCGGACATCTTCCTTTATACTATAAGTACGCGCGAGACCGTCAACCTCTGCAAGCCCGCCGGCTATAAGGCACCGGCCTACGACGGCACGAAGTCGCTCAAAGACCAGCCCGTCAACCGTCCGGAGAACCTGAAGAACTTCCCCGGCTACGACCAGAACCCGAAGTTCTCGCCCGACGGCAAGTATGTGGCCTGGCTCTCGATGGCCCGCGACGGCTATGAAGCCGACACGCAGCACCTCGTGGTATGCAACCTGGCTACGGGCGAGAAGAAATACCTGGCCGAGCAGTTCGACTCCAACGTCGACGACTTCTGCTGGAGCGACAACCAGAAGGATGCCTTCATCTACTTCATCGGTGTGTGGCATGCTACGGAGAACATGTACTCCGTCAACTGGAAGAACGAGGTGAAGCAGCTCACCAGCTTCTGTGCCGACTTCGGTTCGCTGCAGATGCTGGGCGACGGCAAGCGCATCATTGCCGAGCGTCACGACTATATGCACGCTGCCGACCTCTACCTGATTACGCCCAACTCGAAGAAGCCTGAGAAGACGGCCATTGTGCAGATAACACAGGAGAACAAGCACATCTTCGACCAGCTGGCAGCTGGCTCGTCGGAGGAGCGCTGGGTGAAGACCACCGATGGCAACCAGATGCTCTACTGGGTGATCAAGCCGCCACACTTCGACCCGAACAAGAAGTACCCCACCCTGCTCTTCTGCGAAGGCGGACCGCAGAGCCCCGTCAGCCAGTTCTGGAGCTACCGTTGGAACTTCATGATCATGGCCTCGCAGGGCTACGTCATCATCGCACCCAACCGTCACGGTCTGCCTGGCTTCGGTCATGAATGGCTGGAGGAGATCTCCGGCGACTGGACGGGCCAGTGTATGAAAGACTATCTGACGGCCATCGACGATGCCGTCGAGAACCTGCCCTACGTCGACAAGGATCGCCTCGGTGCCGTGGGTGCATCGTTCGGAGGCTTCTCCGTCTACTACCTGGCCGGTCATCACGAGGGACGCTTCAAGTGCTTCATCGCCCACGACGGCGCCTTCAACCTCGAGGCTATGTATACCGAGACAGAAGAGAACTGGTTCTCGAACTGGGAGTACGACGATGCCTACTGGAACAAAGACATGACGCTCAACGCCAAGCGCACCTACGAGAACTCGCCCCACCGCTTCGTCGACAAGTGGGACACGCCCATCCTCTGCATCCACGGCGAGCTGGACTATCGCATCAATGCCACTCAGGGCATGTCGGCCTTCAATGCCGCACGCATGCGCGGCATACCGGCCGAGCTGCTCATCTTCCCCGACGAGAACCACTGGGTGCTGAAGCCGCAGAACGGCATTCTCTGGCAGCGCACCTACTTCAACTGGCTCGACCGCTGGCTGAAGAAGAATTAAAAAATTATAGAATTAAAGAATTGGAAAAATTCAAGAATTAAATAACAAAAAAGATGTCACAAGCAATTCAAAAAACGCTGAGAGACTCGGCAGCCATGCGCTGGACCGCTCTCTTGCTCTTGGCTCTGGCCATGTTCTGTTCGTATATCTTCATGGATATACTCTCGCCCATCAAGGACCTCATGCAGGAAACCCGCAATTGGGACTCTTCTGCCTTCGGAACGATGCAAGGCGCTGAGGTGTTCCTCAATGTCTTCGTCTTCTTCCTCATCTTCGCCGGTATCATCCTCGACAAGATGGGTGTGCGCTTCACAGCCGTTCTGTCGGGTGCCGTGATGCTCGTCGGTGCGCTGATCAAGTGGTACGCCGTCAGCGATGCTTTCACCGGCAGCGGACTGGAAACGTGGTTCACCAACAACCTGAACTACATCCCCGGCTTCGACGAACTGGGCGTCAGCCCCTTCTATGAGGGCATGCCTGCTTCGGCCAAGGTGGCAGCCTGCGGTTTCATGATTTTCGGTTGTGGCTGCGAGATGGCAGGCATCACCGTGAGCCGCGGTATCGTGAAGTGGTTCAAGGGTCGCGAGATGGCCCTGGCTATGGGTAGTGAGATGGCCCTGGCCCGTCTGGGTGTGGCAACGTGTATGATCTTCTCGCCCTTCTTCGCCAAGCTTGGCGGCGAGGTGAGCGTGAGCCGTTCGGTGGCTTTCGGTGTGGTGCTGCTCTGCATCGCCCTTATCATGTTCGTTGTCTACTTCTTCATGGACAAGAAGCTCGACGCACAGACCGGTGAGGCCGAAGAGAAAGACGATCCGTTCAAGATTAGCGACCTGGGCAAGATTCTCACCGACAGCGGTTTCTGGATTGTCGCCCTGCTCTGCGTGCTCTACTATTCGGCCATCTTCCCCTTCCAGAAGTATGCCGTCAACATGCTGCAGTGCAACCTGACGCTGACAGAGCCTGCCAGCGATTCGTTCTGGGCAAGCCCCTCGGTGACCATCGTTCAGTATGTCATCATGCTGCTCGTTGCCGCTGCCGGCTTCGCCAGCAACTTCCAGAAGAAGGCCGGTCCGAAATACGGACTGCTGGCCGTCTCGATCATCGCCCTCATCACCTACTGCTACATGGGCTACATGCGCCAGTCGGCCGAGTCGATCTTCGCCGTGTTCCCCCTGCTGGCCGTGCTCATCACGCCGATTCTCGGCAGCTATGTCGACCACAAGGGTAAGGCAGCCTCGATGCTCGTGCTGGGCTCATTGCTGCTCATCGCCTGCCACCTGACCTTCGCCTTCGTCCTGCCGATGTTCAAGGGCAGTGCCGTCGGCGGCATCGTCATCGCCTACATCACCATCCTGGTGCTCGGTTCGTCGTTCTCGCTCGTGCCCGCTTCGCTGTGGCCCAGCGTGCCGAAGCTCGTCGACGCCAAGGTGATCGGTTCGGCTTACGCCCTGATCTTCTGGATTCAGAACATCGGCCTCTGGCTCTTCCCGCTGCTCATCGGCAAGGTGCTCGACAAGACCAACCCGGGCGTTACCGATCCGACACAGTTCGACTACACCGCTCCGCTCGTGATGCTGGCCAGCCTCGGTGTGGCCGCTCTCATCCTCGGTCTCGTGCTGAAGGTGGTGGACAAGAAGCGCGGTCTCGGCCTCGAGGAGCCGAACATCAAGGAATAGGCGCTTCGCTTTGCCGACAAGACAGTTTTCAGCTTGCAATGCTGAATTGCCGGGGGCTTGCTTCTTATGCCGAAGCAAGCCCCTGTTTTTGAGTGAAGGTAAGCACTCATTATTTTGCTTATCACGAATTAGAGAATTAGAGAATTATATGAGAAAGTAGTTTTTGGATGAAGTTTTTTTAGTTAAGAAAAACTAACATCTTCGGAATATATCAACGGATTGTTGTAACTTTGCGGTCTGATAACAAACGACATCAAACATCTACCTTATTATGAAGAAACTGTTATTCATCATCGGCATCGCAGCCACCATCGTGGCTTGCAAGCCTGCACAGGAGCCGAAGGAAGAGGCTTTCCAGCTGCCCGCAGTAGAAGACATCGCCATGTACCAAGTGAACCCGCGCGTCTTTGCACCGCAGAACTCGCTCAACGCCGTGGCCCAACGCATCGACTCCATCCGCGAGCTGGGTGTCAACATGATGTGGGTGATGCCCATCTATCCCATCGGCATCGAGAAGGGCAAGAACTCGCCCTACTGCATCAGCGACTATAAGGCCATTGCGCCAGAGTTCGGCACCAACGACGACTTCAAGAACCTCGTCGCCACCTGCCATGAGCACGGCATGGGCATCATCCTCGACTGGGTGGCCAACCACACGGCATGGGACCATCCCTGGGTGAAAGAGCACCCCGACTGGTATACCCACGACGAGAAGACCGACACCATCATCCACCCCAGACCGTGGGACTGGTATGATGTGGCCGACCTGAACTACGACAACGCCGACATGCGCCATGCAATGATCGACGCCATGAAATACTGGATTGTTGACATGGGCATCGACGGCTTCCGCTGCGACGTGGCCGACGGTGTGCCTGCCGACTTCTGGAAAGAGGCCATCGACACGCTGCGCCAGGCTGCCGGCAACCGCCGCATCGTGATGCTTGCCGAAGGTAAGCGAATAGACAACTTCACCGTGGGCGGTTTCGACATGAACTACGGTTGGGACTACAAAGACGTCTTGGTGAAGGTGTTCAAGGGAGCTTCCGTAGAAGAACTCTTCAAGGCCGACAAGGCAGAATACGACAGCCTGCCCGCCGGCAAGGTGAAGATGCGCTTCACCACCAACCACGACCATGCCACCGAAGCCGCCCCCTGCGTGCAGTTTACCAACGACCGGGGTGCGATGGCAGCCTATGTTGCGACCATCTTCCCGCATGGCGGAGCCTTGATATACGGTTCGCAAGAAGTGGGCTACCCGGAACCCATCAACTTCTTCAAGTATGTTCCCGTCGACTGGACCGCAAAGCCTGAGATCTACAAAGAATACAAGGAACTCATCGACCTGTATAACGACCACTCGGCCCTGCGCAAAGGTGTGATGACACCGTATGTAGACAAGGACGTGATGGTGTTCGAGAAGGCTGACACGGAAGATAAATTCTTGGTGATGGTCAACGTCAGGAACAAGCCTTCAGAGGTAACAATACCAGAAGCATGGGTAGGCCATGAGGTTGAAGACGAGATGACCAGCAAAAAGCTGACCTTAGAAAAGTCGCTCACGCTGCAACCCTTTGAATACCTTATTTTGAACGTTGGACATTGATTATTGAACATTGATGGGCATTAGCAAGAATCTACAGAAGCTGATACGCTCGCTCGAAACAAAGAAAGGACGGCGCAAGGAAGGACTCTTCGTGGCCGAAGGGCCGAAGGTGGTTGGCGACCTGATGGACGCCAGCGCTCCCGTCCGACTCATCGCTACGGCCGAATGGTTTGCCTCGCAAGCCATTCAGCCGGGCAGCGACGATATTATCGTGACGGAAGAGGAACTGCGCAAGGTGAGCTTCCTGCAGCATCCACAGCAAGTGATGGGCCTTTTTGCGATGGAACCCGCCACGAGCGAAGATTGTTCACCTGTGAGCGAAGCAGCAAATCGCGCACCTCGCACCGCGCACCTCGTATCACAAGACAACCTTCACATTGCCCTCGACGGCGTTCAGGATCCCGGCAACCTCGGCACCATCATCCGCATTGCCGACTGGTTCGGCATCGAGCATATCTTCTGCAGCCCTGACACCGTCGATGTCTACAACCCGAAGGTGGTGCAGGCCACGATGGGCAGCATCGCGCGCGTACATATTCATTATCTCCCCCTTCCCGATTTGTTCGCCTCGCTACCGGGGGGAACGCCCGTTTACGGCACCTTCCTCGACGGCGAAAACCTCTACGAACAGAAGCTCTCGCCCCATGGCATCATCGTCATGGGCAACGAGGGCAACGGCATCTCGCCCGAAGTGGCGCAACATATCAATCGGCGGCTCCTCATCCCCAACTATCCTCCGGGACGCGAAACCGCCGACAGTCTGAATGTAGCTATCGCTACCGCCATCACTTGTGCCGAGTTCAGGAGAAGGTCTTGAGCTCCTGATAGACACGCTGCACGGGGAAGCCCATCACGTTGAAGTAGCTTCCCTCCAGAGCCGTGACGGCAACATAGCCTATCCACTCCTGCACACCGTATGCGCCAGCCTTGTCCAAAGGCTGGTATTTTTCTACGTAGTAATCGATTTCTTCGTCGCTGAGCGGCGAGAAGGTGACGTCGGTCTTGGCCGAGAACGTCTTCTGCCTACTCGTTGTCGTCAGGCAGACACCCGTTACGACGCGATGCTTCCTTCCGCTCAGGCGGTGCAACATCAGCTTCGCCTCGTCGAGCGAACGGGGCTTCTCGATGATGTCGCCATCAAGGATGACCACCGTATCGGCCGTGATGACCAGTTCGTCGTCGGCCATTGTCGGCAGATAGGCGGCAGCCTTCTCCCGTGCGATAAATTCGGGCACCTCTTCGGCAGGCATCGTCTCGGGGAAGTCCTCAGCGATGCCGGGCAGCACACGTGTTTCAAACGCTATATCAAGTCCTGCCAGGAGCTCCTTCCTGCGCGGACTGTTCGATGCAAGTATAATCTTCTTCTTCACTTTTAGCTTATCACCCTTTTAATTCTTTAATTCTTGTATTCTTTAATTTTTCACCATCCAAAGGCATGTCGGTCGGCCATCCACTTACCCTGTGCACGCAGCACCTGCTCGATGACATCGCGTCCACAGCCTTTTCCGCCATCGCGGTGGCTCACATAGAGACTCACCTCCTTGATGTCGGGACAGGCATCAGCCGGACAGCAGGGACATCCGCAACGACTCATCACTTCGTAGTCGGGGACATCGTCGCCCATGTAGAGAATCTCCTCGTCGGCGATGCCATTCTTCTGTTTGAATTCCTCGTAGCTGTTGAGCTTCACGGTGCAACGCATATAAATGTCTCTGACGCCGAGACGTTCGTAGCGTAGCCGCACCGCCTCGGTATATCCGCCCGTCATGATGACGATGCGCAGCCCTACCTTCTGTGCCAGCTGTATGGCATAGCCGTCTTTGATATTCACCGTGCGCAAGGGCTCGCCGTCGCTGTTGAGGACGACGGTCTCGCTGCTGAGCACACCATCCACATCGAAGATGATGGCCTTGATTTTCTTTAAGTCGTAATTGATCATAATGAATTATGAATTATGCATTGCATGGATGCTCCGGCTCATCTTCTCGTAAATCTCTTTGACAAGCGGCAGCTCGCCGAGCATGGCCGATTGCATCCCGATGACGTTCTCGTCGTAGCGCAGTGCCGGTCCGGTCTGCGCCTGTCGGGGCGGTATCTGGTGTACCTTACGAGCCGTCTCGTCTATCAGGGGGAGCATCACATCGAACGAGAGTCCTTGGCGCTCAAGCAGTTCTGCCGAGAGGGCATAGCAATGGTTGACGAAGTTGCAGGCGAAGACAGCTGCCAGATGCAGCTGCTTGCGCTGTTGGGATGTACATTCTTGTACATGCTCTGATACGCTCTCGGCCAGTTGCTTCGAAAGGCTCAAAGAATCGTCGTCACTACCCTCTATGAAGATGGGTATCTCCTTGAACGCCACCTCTCTGTCCTTCGAGAATGTCTGCATCGGATACAACACGCCGTAGTGGTTGAAGCGCCCCTTGAAGACATCCATCGATATGCTTCCCGCCGTGTGTAGGTAAACGGTTTTCTCGCTCCTCGCTCCTTGCTCTTCACTCCTCTGCAGACCCTCTATCACTTCATCCAGCACACTGTCCTTCACCGCAATGATATACACGTCCGAATGGGTGTTCACCTTCTGCAGGTCGGCTGTTGCCTTTGCATTCAGCTGATGGGCCAACGTCTCAGCCGAACTCATGGTCCGGCTGTACACCTCCACGATGTCGTGACCTGCCTTAAAGAGTGCTTTCCCAAGGTTGGTGGCCAGATTGCCCGCCCCTATCAACGTCACCTTCATGACCATTCCCAATTATCAATTCTCAATTATCAATTCTCAATTCTCTAAAACTTTCCCAGATGCACATTCTCCCACTTCAGGGCATCCTCCTCGTTGGGCAGCAGGTTGAGCTTCTTCTTGCCGAAGCCCACGATGCAGAGGCAGCGCATCTGCTCCGGGATGTCGAGAATGCCGCGCACCACCTGTTCTGCCGGTGTTCCGTCGCTCAGGTAGCGTTCGGCTATCTGCACCCAGCACGAACCGATGCCCAGATCTTCAGCCTGATACTGCATCGTCACGGCAGCTATCGAGCAGTCTTCGCGCCAGCACTCGTTCGCTTGCGGATCGCAGAGCACGGCAACAGCCAGTGCTGCTCCTTTGAGGAAGGCCGCCCCGCTTTCCTTACAGTCGGCCAGCTTCTCGAGGTCGGCCTTGTCTTCTACGACGACGAACTGCCAGTTGCGACGTCCATGCCCCGACGGTGCATAGAGGGCTGCACGCAGGATGAGCTGCACGTCGTCCTCGCTAAGTTCTTCTTCTTTATAGAGTCGGTGGCTGCGTCGCCCTCCGACCAAATCTTTAAAGTCACTCATTCCTATTAACAATTTACAATGATGGCGCAAAGGTAAGAAAAATATGGCTACGGACAAAGCGAAAACCAGTTTTTTTGTTTATTATTGTGAAATAACTTGGCGGGAAAGAAAAAAGTGCGTACCTTTGCAGCAAGTTATAACTTTTCAAACATATCAAACTTTTTTAAGCAATGAAAATTTCACACATTGAACATTTAGGTATTGCAGTGCAAAGCATCGAAGAGTCACTGCCGTTTTTCGAAGAAGTACTTGGCTTGAAGTGCTATGCAGTAGAAGTAGTAGAAGACCAGAAGGTGAAGACAGCCTTCCTGAAGTGTGGCGAGACGAAGCTCGAACTGCTTGAGCCGACATCGCCCGAGAGCACCATCCAGAAGTGGCTCGACAAGGGCAACAAGGGTGTACACCACGTGGCCTTCTGCATTGAGGACGGTGTAGCCAATGCCCTGGCAGAGTGCGACGGCAAGGGTATCCGCCTCATCGACAAAGCTCCGCGCAAGGGTGCCGAGCAGCTCAACATCGCGTTCCTCCACCCGAAATCTACCTGCGGCGTGTTGACCGAGCTTTGCGAACACTAAAGTATAAACGTCAAAAAAAAACAAGATATTACTCATGAGCAAACAACTGGAAAAGATTAAGAATCTTATTGCCAAGCGCGAGCAGGCTCGCCTTGGAGGTGGTGAGAAAGCCATCGAGAAGCAGCACGCACGTGGTAAGTATACAGCTCGCGAGCGCATCGACATGCTGCTCGACGAGGGAAGCTTCGAGGAAGTGGACATGTTCAAGCTCCACCGCTGCACCAACTTCGGCATGGAGAAGAAGCAGTTCCTCGGCGACGGCGTGGTAGCCGGTTCGGGTACCATCAACGGTCGTCTCGTCTATGTCTTCGCACAGGACTTCACCGTCAACGGCGGCTCGCTCTCAGAGACAATGGCTGAGAAGATCTGCAAGGTGATGGACCTCGGTATGAAGATGGGTGCTCCCGTCATCGGTATCAACGACTCGGGCGGTGCTCGTATCCAGGAAGCTGTCAACGCTCTGGCTGGCTATGCCGAAATCTTCGAGCGCAACATCCTGGCCAGCGGTGTCATCCCGCAGATCTCTGGTATCTTCGGCCCCTGCGCCGGTGGTGCTGTCTACTCGCCGGCTCTGACCGACTTCACGCTGATGATGGAGAACACATCATACATGTTCCTCACCGGTCCTGCCGTGGTGAAGACCGTGACGGGCGAGGATGTGACACAGGAAACCCTCGGCGGTGCCAGCGTGCACGCTTCGAAGAGTGGTGTCACCCACTTCACAGCCAAGACCGAGGAAGAGGCTCTCGAGATGATCAAGGAGCTGCTCAGCTACATCCCGCAGAACAACATGGAAGAGGCTCCGCGCATCGAGTGCACCGACCCCATCAACCGCATGGAAGACTCTCTGAACGAGATTCTCCCCGACGATCCCAACAAGGCTTACGATATGTACAAGGTCATCTCGGCTATTGTCGACAACGGCAAGTTCTTCGAGGTGCAGCCTAAGTTTGCCAAGAACATCATCGTAGGCTTCGCACGCTTCAACGGACAGAGCGTCGGTATCGTGGCCAACCAGCCCGCTGCCTATGCCGGTGTGCTCGACGTGAACGCCTCGCGTAAGGGTGCCCGCTTCGTCCGCTTCTGCGACGCCTTCAATATTCCTATCGTGACGCTGGTCGACGTACCGGGATTCCTGCCGGGTACAGGTCAGGAGTACAACGCCGTCATCCTGCATGGTGCACAGCTGCTCTACGCTTTCGGCGAAGCTACTGTACCCAAGGTGACCGTCACGCTGCGTAAGAGCTACGGTGGCAGCCACATCGTGATGGGCTGTAAGCAGCTCCGCACCGACATCAACTACGCATGGCCCAATGCTGAGATTGCCGTGATGGGTGCCTCTGGTGCCGTGGCAGTGCTCTACGCCAAGGAAGCCAAGAACCACGAAGACCCGAAGCAGTTCCTCGCCGAGAAGGAAGAGGAGTATGTCGAGCTCTTCCAGAACCCCTATCAGGCTGCGAAGTACGGCTACATCGACGATGTCATCGAGCCGCGCAACACGCGCTTCCGCATCTGCCGTGCCCTGGCTCAGCTCGCCACCAAGCGCGAGTCGCTGCCCGCTAAGAAGCATGGCAATATCCCAATGTAAGTCAAAGTCAATAGAAAGAGTATGGCAAACAAGAATAACGAAGTGTATGCCGCTATCGCACTGGCTCTTCACGAGTTCCAGGGCAACAACGTGCACGACGTGGAGACGGGTATCATCACCATCCACGGACACCACACCGACTGGGCTTCGCGCATGCTGACGATGACGGCTCACCCTTAACATAACATCCAAGAAAACATCAGAGTATGAAAGAATACAAGTATACCATCAACGGTACGAAGTACGAAGTGGCCATCGGCGACATCGTAGAGAACATCGCTAACGTCACGGTTAACGGTGAGGAATACAAAGTTGAAATGGAACGCGAACCGGAACCCGAGAAGAAGAAGGTGGTCGTCAAGACGGGCGTCGCCTCTGAAGCTCCCGCCGACAACGGTGGCGAGACAAGTGCTGCCAACGTCGACACTTCCAACGCACTGAAGGCTCCGCTGCCCGGCACCATCATCGAGGTGAAGGTGAAGGTGGGCGACCAGGTGAGCGCCGGCGACACACTCGTCGTGCTCGAAGCCATGAAGATGGCCAACAACCTGGAGTCGGAGAAGGCCGGAACGGTGAAGGCCGTGCTGGTGAAGGAAGGCGACAGCGTGATGGAAGACACTCCGCTCGTGGTTGTGGAGTAATACCGATGGCAGGCCTCTACATACATATCCCGTTTTGTAAGAGCCGGTGCATCTATTGCGCCTTCTACTCTACCACATTGAGTGGATTGCAGGACGATTATGTAGACGCATTATGCCGAGAGATGGACACCCACCCCTTCTTTGGGGGTGGGTGTCGTTCTGTTTATATAGGTGGCGGTACGCCGTCGCAACTCTCCCCCACCCTGCTCCGCCGCCTGCTCCTATATATATATAAGGTATATAGGGTGGCCGACGATGCCGAAGTGACCATCGAGTGCAACCCCGACGACGTCACGCCCGAATATGCCAAGGCCATCGGCCGTCTGCCCATCAACCGCGTCAGTCTGGGCGCACAGACCTTCAACGACGAACGGCTCCGCTGGCTCCACCGCCGACACAATGCGCGACAGGTGGCAGAAGCCATCCGCCTTCTGCGCGAGGCAGGCATCCGCAACATCAGCATCGACCTGATGTTCGGCTTCCCTGGTGAGTCGCTGTCCGACTGGCAGGACGACATCCGGCAAGCCATCGCTCTCGACGTGGAGCATATCTCGGCCTACTCGCTCATGGTGGAAGAGGGTACGGTGCTTTACGATTTGATGTCGAAGGGCGGAGAGCGGGGAGCGAGGAGTGAGAATTGTCTTGTGGGTGAAGACGACGAACACTCCCGACGGATGTACGAGACACTCATCGACCAGCTGACGCAAGCTGGCTATGAACACTACGAAATCAGCAACTTCGCCCGACCAGGCCACCGCTCGCGCCACAACAGCAGCTACTGGAACGCCACGCCATATCTCGGCATCGGGGCCGCCGCTCACAGCTATGACGGCGAGCACCGCTGGTGGAACAAGTCGGACCTGAAGCAGTATATCGCCGACATACAGTCGGGCAAGAGCCCTGTTGAAGAGACAGAAGCCTTAGACCAGGAAACAAAGTACAACGACCTCATCACCACAGCCCTACGCACAGCCGACGGCATCCACCTCGAAAGGATGCTGTCCGCCTTCGGCAAAGCATACGCCGACTACCTGATGGCCAATGCCGCACCGCATATCCGGCGAGACATGCTCGCCATCACCGACGGTCGCCTCCATCTGACACGCCGGGGCCTCTTCGTCAGCGACGACATCATGAGCGACCTTATCCATATCGAAACATAAACAAAAACCAACAAATTTAATGAAAAACTGACAAAAATAGGAATGTTCAACGAATGTAAAAAACTTTCGCTTGCTTGCAAACGACCTTTAACAGGCCGTTTTGTTGTGTTAAAAGACAACAAATGTGAGCGACAATTTGTCAGTTTTCCGATTTTTGCGTCTATATTTGCACCATGCAACGCTGACAGATGTGTCAACAAAAAGAAGGAATTACAAATTTAAACATTTCAGACAAATATGAAGAAAGTATCTAATTATCTGGTGTACGCCGCATGCATTGTGGCCATCGCTTTTTCGGCTGGTGCTTTCATGAAAGTAAGTGCCAACCAAGTTCCTTTAGTTAGCTCAAGTGCAGCTCCCGGTCAGCCAGTTGATCTGACCTATGCTGCCGAAAAGGCACTGCCTTCCGTGGTGACCGTCAGGGTCGTCACCAACTCAAAGACACAGACCGTCGAAGTGGAAGATCCGTTCGGCGACTTCTTCGACCCCTTCGGATGGTTTGGCAACCCCAATGGCGGCAAGCAGAAGCGACAGGTTCAGACCCCGAAGCGACAGGGCTCGGGCTCGGGTGTCATCATCTCGCAAGACGGATATATCGTGACCAACAACCACGTCGTTGACGGTGCCGACGAGATAACGGTCATCCTGACCGACAACCGCGAGTTCTCGGCTACCATCATAGGTACCGACGCCACCAGCGACCTCGCCCTCATCAAGGTTTCGGGCAAGAATCTGCCGGCCATCACCATCGCCGACAGCCAGAAGCTGAAGATCGGCGAGTGGGTCATAGCCATCGGCAACCCCTTCAGCATCGGAACAACCGTCACGGCTGGTATCGTCTCGGCCAAGGCCCGCTCGATGGGCGGTGGCAACTCGGTGCAGAGCTTCATCCAGACGGATGCTGCCATCAACCGAGGCAACTCGGGTGGTGCACTGGTCAACACCAACGGCGAACTCGTCGGCATCAACGCTATGCTCTATTCGGAGACGGGTTCTTACAGCGGCTATGGCTTCGCCATCCCCACCACCATCATGAACAAAGTGGTCGACGACCTGAAGCAGTATGGCACCGTACAGCGCGCTCTGCTCGGCATCCAGGGTAAGGACGTCAACAACTATATCGACGAACTGAAAGCCCAGAATAAGGAAGTGCCCGACTTCGGTACCGTTGAAGGCATCTACGTGGCCAAGGTGGACGAAGACGGATCGGCTGCCGACGTGCTGAAAGAGGGCGATGTCATCACCGCCATCGACAACAAGCCTGTCACGAAGATGGCTGAGCTGCAGGAGTATCTCTTCGGCAACAAGAAGCCCGGCGACAAAGTGACCATCACTTATCTGCGCAACAAGAACAAGAAGACGGCTACCGTCGAACTGAAGAACGCTCAGGGCAACACGAAGGTGGTCAAGACTGCTGACATGGACGTGCTGGGTGCCAGCTTCCGCGAGGTGAACGAGCAGGAGAAGAAAGACCTGGGCATCAACTACGGTCTTGTCGTGGGCAAGGTGAACAAGGGTGCCATCCGCGATGCCGGTATCCCCGAGAAGTTCATCATCCAGACGGCCAACGACGTACCGATGAAGACGATGGACGACCTGCAGAACGCTGTGAAGGAGGCCTCGAAGAGCAAGGATCCCGTGCTCTACATCAAGGGTGTATTCCCCACTGGCAAGCGCGCCTACTTCGCCGTCGACCTGAGCAAGGAGTAATCCCCTCAACAGACAAAAGAACATCTCCAGCAGAAGGACAGTAGTCTTTTTGACATAAAAACAGAAGAACAGAAGATTTGGATATTCCAACTTCTGTTCTTCTGTTTTTTATGGTTCCTTATGTCCGATTACACTCTCATGTCCTATGTTCTTCCTCAGAAAGACCGACTGTCTCATAGGCGGACGGGAACATCCTGCTGGAACGTTGCAATCTCCTCGTCGGTGACACTGTAGTTGCGCAGGTCGCCGGCGAGATACTGTTCGTAGGCCGTCATGTCGATGAGTCCGTGGCCCGAGAGGTTGAAGAGGATGGTCTTCCCACATCCTTCCTCCTTGCAGCGCAACGCCTCACGGATCGTGGCGGCAATGGCATGGCTGCTCTCGGGAGCAGGGATGATACCCTCTGTGCGGGCGAAGAGCAGGGCAGCCTCGAACGACTCCAGCTGCGGGATGTCCACACCGCGCATCAGTCCGTCCTTGATCAGCTGACTGACAATCGTACCAGCTCCGTGGTAACGCAGTCCGCCGGCATGGATATTGGCAGGCTTGAAGCCATGACCCAGCGTATACATCGGCAGCAGCGGCGTATAGCCAGAGGCATCGCCGAAGTCGTAGGCGAACATACCTCGCGTCAGCTTCGGACAGCTGGCCGGCTCGGCAGCGATAAACTCCGTTTTCTTGCCTTCGAGAATCTTGTGGCGCATAAAGGGGAAAGCCAGTCCGCCGAAGTTGCTGCCGCCACCAAAACAGGCTATCACCATGTCGGGATAGTCGTCGGCAAGTGCCATCTGCTTCTCGGCTTCCAGGCCGATGATGGTCTGATGGAGAGATACATGACTCAACACCGAACCCAACGTATACTTGCAGTTGGGAGTGGTCATCGCCAGTTCGATAGCCTCCGAGATGGCCGTTCCGAGCGAACCGGGATGCGTCGGGTCGACGGTCAGTATGTCTTTTCCAGCACGGGTAGACATCGAGGGACTGCCCTCGACGACGGCACCAAACGTACGCATCATGATGCTGCGGTAGGGTTTCTGCTGCAGACTGATCTTCACCTGATAGACGGCAGCCTCCAGTCCGAACACCTTGGCGGCATAGCTCAGGGCGGCGCCCCACTGTCCGGCACCCGTCTCTGTCGTCACGTTGGTGACGCCCTGCTGCTTGCAGTAGTAACACTGCGGCAGGGCCGAGTTCACCTTATGCGAGCCAAGCGGGTTGGTGCTCTCGTTCTTGAAGTAGATATGCGCCGGTGTGTCGAGGGCGCGCTCCAGTTCGTAGGCGCGGACGAGCGGTGTCGAACGGTAGTATCTGTATTTCTCCTGCACCTCCTCGGGGATGTCTATCCACTGGTGCGTAGTGTCTAATTCCTGACGTGCACACTCTTCGGCAAAGATGGGGAACAGATCCTCAGCCTTCAGGGGTTCCTTCGTGGCAGGATTCAGCGGCGGCAAGGGCTTGTTCACCATGTCGGCCTGAATGTTGTACCACTGCTGAGGAATCTCACTCTCTTGCAAAATGAATTTCTTTTGTTTCATTGCGATTGGTTTGTTTTAGGGATATTCTAAAAATTAATTAACTGATAGTCAGATATTTCTGACGATAATTCGATATAATTTTGTACCTTTGCAGTACCAAACGACGTAATCATGAAGAAAACGACGATATATAGGAGAGCGATGGATGAGAATCTCT
>JAGBLC010000198.1 GCA_017635615.1 Prevotella sp. | reverse complement strand
TCAACATGCGCTCGGCTCTGCCGCTTTTACAAAGCGTAGCGACTAAAAGAATGATCATGAATAAACACGAATTTTCATAAATAATACTTTTGTGTACCATGCATCAGAAGATGTCACCGTGCCAAAGCATCTTCAGGAAGTCAAGGACGAAAATCAATTCCGTGTCGCCGGACTTGCGGGTGATGGGATCAAGAGAAACGAGAATCAACCGGCAATCAGGGTGTTCCTCTTTGAAGGCCTTGAGCCCTTTCTTGTGTTTCGTCTCCACATGTTCTGAGGACTTTATCTCAATGGCCACCTTGGCGTCCCCGATGACGGCATCCACCTCTTTCTGGTCGTAAGTGTGCCAATAGGATATCGTCTCCCGTTTGTCGTTGTAACCTTTATAGGCAATGATTTCCTGCATCACGAGGTGCTCGAAGGCATGTCCGTAATCATCGGTGCCCCGACGCAGAGAGTTGCGCCCCATCAGGTAGTTGGCTATCCCGACATCAAAATAGTAGAACCGTGGAGTCTGCATGACCTTCCGCTTGATTTCTTTCCTGAAGGCAGGTACCTCATATCCGATGAGTGTGTCATATAGGATTTGAAAATACGACTTGACGGTCTTGGCCGAAACGCCGCAGTCGGAGGCGATGTTGGAGTAGTTGAGCATTTCTCCGTCGGAGATGGCGGCCACCTCCATGAAGCGTTCGAAGGCATCGAGTTCCCTCACCTCGCCTTCTTCCCTTATTTCCTCATCTAAATACACTTTCACGTAGCCGGACAATCGCTTCGTGGCATTCTCTACCATATAGTGGCGGGGAATCATACCGTTCTGGACAGCACGGTCGATCTGGAAGTCGGTCACTTCGGGCCACACGAGAGGATAGAGTGTTTCGGGTATCGCCCTTCCGCCAAGCGTGTTAGCTCCCGAGCGCTTGAGCTTCCTGGCACTGGAACCGCTGAGAATGAAGAACAGTCCCTTGTCCACCATCAAGGAATGCACCACGTCCAACAGTTCGGGAACTTTTTGTATTTCATCAACGATGACGAGCGTACCGGCAGGCTTGTCCTGTAAAGCCTCCCAAAGGGAGTTGGGGTTCAACTTAAAGGCTTTTCTCACTCCCGGATTGAGCAAATCGTAGTAGATTGCTTCTTTAAAGCGCTCCTTCAGCAGAGTGGACTTCCCCGTCTGGCGGGCACCAAACAAGAACATCCCTTCATCCAACTTGCTCTCTATATCAAATATTCTCTTGTACATAAATCGATGAATTTTGGGAGCACGCTCCCGAATTTTATAGAAAAATCGGGAGTACGGTCACGATTATTACTACTTTTCGTTGTGCAAAGATATAGTTTTATTATGGAAAAAGCAAGCGAATCGCCGTTCATAGTCAAGACTTTAGACATATTTAACAGTTAATCACCATCAATTTTTTCTTTTCAACATGAATAATCAGAAATACACACGCGCTCGGCTCTGCCGCTTTTACAAAGCGTAGCGACTAAAAGAATAATCATTAATAATTTTTGAGTAATTCACGGGTAATTTACGGCAATTCGTGTTAAAATAATATTTTGTGTATTCGTGTTTAGTTTTTCAGCGCGGATTTTCATCCAAAGTTCATCCATTATAAAAGAGAAGGTCGAAAAGTTTGGCGGTTTATGAAAAAAGATGTACCTTTGCCCGCAAATCAAACTATTGGACTATGAGCGACAGACTGATTTGCAAGGAGATTGAGCGGCAGACGGGCAGAAGCATGGCGAAGGCCAAAGACTTCGACTGGCTGGCCGTCCAGATCAACGAACGGCTGAACGCCTCGTTAGGTGTCAACACGCTGAAGCGCGCATGGGGCTTCAACGGCTATGAGGGAACGGCTCCTCAGAAGAGTACACTCGACATCCTGGCACGTTTTGCGGGATACCCCAACCACGAGGTGTTCGAGGCCAGCGTGAGCGACCTATCGTCGGACCCCATCAAGAGCCACCATCTCTACACAAGGCAGTTGGCGGAAGGACTGGCCGTCGACTGCAAGTGGATGCCCGACAGGGAGTGCACGTTCCAGCATCTTGGCAACAGCAAGTTTGTCGTGACGAAGGTGAAGAACTCCAAGCTGTCGGTGGGCGACACCTTCGAGTGTGAGATATTCGTAGAGAACGAGCCGCTCTACCTGACCAACCTCGTGCACGAGGGCCATCCGCCCATGAGCTATATCGCCGGCAAGCAGCAGGGGGTAAGGTTCTGTGTGATAGAGGACTGACGCAGAAGCAATACTATGCGATAAAGACTAAGACAAGACATTCGGCAACATGACGGAACAGGGATCTTTCAGTGGTTTTGTGATAGGCGCCATCGAGAAGCGCTCGCTTGTCTTCACCGACTTCGAGCTCATCAGGGAGACGCCTGTCAACGTCATCTACCGAGCCAAGCGCGACGGCCAATGGTGGATTCTGAAAGGCCTGGCACCGGACAAGGTGGGCATCCCCTTCTTCGACGGGATGCTATGGAAAGAAAGCCAGATACTGATGGAGGTGCAGCAGCCCGGACATCCCGCCATCGTGAAGACCATTGGGATGGAAATGGTCAAGAGCGATGTGCTCGACAGGTATGAGGGACATCAGGCACAGTTCATCATCATGGAACAGATAGTGGGCAAGACGCTGCGCCAGCTGCTCGACGAGAAGATACACAGGAAAGAACGCCGCAGATATGCCCTCGAGCTGGTAGACGCCCTGAGCTACCTGCACAGTATCAATGTGGTGCACCGCGACCTGAAGCCTTCGAACATCATGGTGACGAAAAACGGACAGACGCTGAAGCTCATCGACTTCGGCCTGTCGGACACCGACTACTTCTCCGTCCTGAAACAGCCTGCCGGCACCGAGGGATATATCTCGCCCGAACAGCGGGAAGGCATGGAGGCCGACGTTCGCAACGACATCTACTCGCTGGGCGTCATCCTGAGAGAAATGGACCTCGGGCCGATGGTGCGACGCATCGCCGACCGATGCACGAAGCCCCGACAGCAACGCTACCAGAACATGGGTGAGGTGACGGAAGCCTTCGAACGCCTCAGAAACCTGCGCAACACCATCGCCTCGTGGCTGCTCGTCGCACTGTTGGCGCTGATGGCCGTCGGCGGAGCCTTCTGGTATTGGTACACCCACCGCCCGCTGGTGCAGACCTTCCACGACATGCGCGCATGGGAGTATACCGAAGAGGAATGCTTCCGCGTGGAGAGCGACGGAGTGAGGAACACCGTCCACTTCACCGGCGGACCGCAGATAGAGCCTGCCCACTGCCCCCTCAACGTGGTGAAGGGCCGACGGTATAGGATAACGGTAGACTACAGCGGGCCGGCCTACGAGCCGCAGAAGGCGGGCGACTGCTCCTTCATGATCATGGTGCGCGAGAATGTCCCCCGCCGTGTGCGCAACAACAGCGGCGTGATGTCGTCGCACACCATCCCCGTGGAGGGGGCGCAGCACAAAACGCTGAGCGTCGACTTCACGGCAACGGACAACCAGATGTACGTACGCATCAACTTCGGATGGGTAAGAGACAGCATCCCCTACACCTTCCACTTCGACAACTGGAAGCTCGAAGAGCTGCCCGACATCGACGGTGCCGAAGTGGACTACCGCCACACCATCACCCTGCAGCACGAGGTGACGGGTCTGTACATGCGCAACAACGGCTTAGGAATGGCCAGCCTCGGCAAAGACACCATGAGCATCGACATGACACCCTGCGGCAGGGGCTATATCATCGACACTCACGAATACGACCCCGGCGACGGCGTGGAAGAACGCTACCTGAACTACCACGACGTGGAACAGACCATCTTCTCTGTGGGCGACGTTGCCCAGGCCTGGTATTTCATACGTCAGCCTGACGGCTGCTATGCGTTGCAGAACGATTCGTATCTTTTCGCCACCTACAACGGGAAGGACTCCGTGCTACAGATGATGCCCCTCGACAAGAACAGCCGCAACACCCACTGGAAGATTGTCAAGAGAAGCGAGAAGAAGCCCGTCGAAGACAACTATTATATAGGTACAGGAAGAGGTACCTGACGACGCTACCCGCGACCTGTTTACAAATGTAATGATAACGTAACAGCTATTGCTTTGACGGGCGATTGTTTCACCTTACCTTTGCACACGAAAAAAACTGAAACAAGTAAAGCGTAAGATGGAAACAAACCAAAGCTATGTAATGGTGGCGCTACAGCTGCTCGGCTCGCTGGGACTGCTCATCTACGGTATGCGCATGATGAGTGAGGCGTTGCAGAAAATGGCTGGCCCACAACTGCGACACATCCTGGCACGGATGACGACCAACCGCCTGACAGGAATGCTGACCGGAACCCTCGTAACCTGTGCCGTACAGTCGTCGTCGGCCACGACGGTGATGACCGTCTCGTTCGTCTCGGCAGGCCTGCTGACATTGGCGCAGGCCATCTCGGTCATCATGGGAGCCAACATCGGTACGACGCTGACGGCATGGATTATGTCGCTGGGCTATAACGTCGACCTGACCAGCGTGGTCTACCCTGCCTTCCTCGTCGGCATGGTGCTCATCTACAAGAAGCGCCACCGCTATGTCGGCGACTTCCTCTTCGGAACAGCCTTTCTGTTCCTCTCGCTGGTGATGCTGAGCAGCGCCGGAAAGGCGATGGACCTGGAACACAACAAAGAGGTGATAGCCTTCTTCGCCTCGTTCGATACGTCGAGCCACTTCACCATCCTGGCCTTCCTGGCCATCGGAACGCTGATCACGTGTATCGTGCAGTCGTCGGCTGCCGTCATGGCCATCACCATCCTGCTCTGCTCCACGGGCGTGCTGCCTATCTACTTGGGTATCGCCCTGGTGATGGGCGAGAACATCGGCACGACAGCCACAGCCAACCTCGTTGCCTTGGGAGCCAACACGCAGGCTCGCCGGGCTGCATTGGCTCACTTGCTGTTCAATGTATTTGGCGTCGTTTGGGTGCTCATCGTTTTTTATCCGTTTGTCGACATGGTCTGCAATCTTGTGGGATACGACCCCACGGCCGGCGGACAAACGCAACTGTTGCCCGTTGTGTTGGCCATGTTCCACACTTGCTTCAACGTCATCAATACGGCCATTCTGATTTGGTTCGTACCGCAGATGGAGCGCGCCGTCTGCTGGTTGCTGCCTACAAAGGGAGAGGGGAAAGAGGAAGAGTTCCGGCTGCAGTATATTCAGTCGAACCTTGTGCAGACGCCCGAAATTGCCGTCTTGCAGGCACAGAAGGAGACAGCTGCCTTCGGTCTTCGTGTGGGACGGATGTTCGGCATGGTGCGACAGCTCTTCGACGATGCCGACGGGAAGCAGTTTGAAGAGCAGTTTGGCCAGATAGAGCACGAAGAAGACCTGACCGACCGGATGGAGATAGAGATAGCCCGCTACTTAGAGCAGGTGAGCGACGACCACCTGAGCAACGAGACGAAACAGAAGATCCGGCAGATGATGCGTGAGATTAGCGAACTGGAGTCGATCGGCGACTCCTTTTATAAGATGGCGCGGACGCTGAGCCACAAGGAGGAGTCGGGCAAGCAGTTTACCGACCACCAGAATGCCCAGCTACAGTCGATGATGTCGCTCTGCGATGAGGCGCTCACACAGATGAACACCGTGATGCACGGGCACCGCAGCGAACACGACATCCGTGAGACCTACCGCATAGAGAACAACATCAACGAGCTGCGTGTACGGCTCAAGACCGAAAACGTAGAGTCGGTGAACGACCATGAATACGACTATTCCGTCGGTACGTTCTACATCGACATAGTCAACGAACTGGAGCGATTGGGCGACTATGTTGTCAATGTTGTGGAAGCCCGATTTGGTAAATAGGATTTTTTTTGTTAACTTTGCAGCGAACAAGTAGGAGGCGACGTGTCTCACGTCGCAACAGGCAACGCAGAATATTGCGACGTGAGACACGT
>JAGBLC010000197.1 GCA_017635615.1 Prevotella sp. | reverse complement strand
CTCGGCTTTCACCTTATCCACATTAAATGGAGGATTAGCCATCACATAGTCGCACCTGCCGGCGAGGTTATGGGCATCGTGGTAGAAGGAGTTGGCTTCGTCGCCAGAGATGATTCGGCCGTTCAAACCATGCACTGCCATGTTCATCAGACAAAGTTGTGCATTGTACTCCACTTTCTCCTGTCCGTAGAAAGTCATTTGGGTGTTAGCGTTCAATCCTGCCTGGTTTACGAAATCACCTGTCTGTACGAACATACCACCCGAACCACAGGCAGGGTCGAGCATGACGCCTTGCGTGGGCTCCAGTACGTTGACCAACATTTTTACTAATGACTTTGGCGTAAAGAAAACGCCATCGTCGGAAGCTACAGCCTTGGCAAACTTTGAGAGGAAGTATTCGTAGATGCGTCCGATGATGTCGCCACCCACCTCGTCGATGGTCTTATTGTTGAAGATGCGAAGCAGTTCGCGCAGCAGGTCGTCGGCAAACATCGTGTAGGTCTTGGGCAATACGCCCGTCAGTTGTTCGCTCTGGTCTTCCACCAGTTGCATAGCGTTGTTGACGGCCTCGCCTAACGAATTGATTTCCTGTCCGTCTTTGGTCATCAGACCAGCAGCCACGATGTTGTCAGGCAGGTTCACCAGATAGTCGAACTGTGCTTCGCGGGGCAGATACAATGCACTCTTGGCAGCAAAGTCGCTGGGTTCTACTGGCATTACACGGCCTCTACGACTGGGACGGTTCTGCAAGATCTCTGCCTCCACCATCTTATAGCGGCTGTAAGCATAACGCAGGAACAGCAAAGCCAGCACTGGCATGCAATACTGACTGCTGGTCAGTTTACTGCCTTGTCTCAAGAGATCTGCCGACTCCCATAGCTCGGCTTCGAGTTTTCGTATATTGATCATTCTTATATAGTTTATTCTGCTATGTATAATTTTCCCGCAAAGTTACAATAAATATTTTATTTAAGGTGAAGATTATCTATAAAAATGTTGTTTAGTAACGAAAAAAGCTTGTAAGTGTTCATCTTACAAGCTTTCTTCTTCGGGTGCCCGGTGGGACCACTCACAAAAAAAGACATTGCCTTTCGGCGATGTCTTCTTCGGGTGCCCGGACGGACTCGAACCGTCGACATTCAGAACCACAATCTGACGCTCTAACCAACTGAACTACGGGCACCATGTCGGTTTTGCGGGTGCAAAGTTAGTGAAAATACTGGAAACCACCAAATATTTGGGCGTTTTTTTTGAAAAAATACGTAAGAAAAGGATTTTACGCCGTTTTTTCTTTGCTTTTCGCGCTTTTATTCGTAACTTTGCGCATCATTGATAACACATCAGTATGAAGGAATCGTTGACTTACCGTATGGCGGCCGAATGGGAGCCGCAATGGGGCGTACAGCTGACATGGCCTCACGAGGCGACAGACTGGCAGCCCTATCTGGACGCTATCACAGAGACGTATGTCGAGATGGCTCGGGCGATAGCCGAGCGGGAGATGCTGCTCGTGGTGACACCCGATATAGAGGGCGTGAAGGAACTGTTGCAGGGCAGGGTAGACATGGGGCGTGTGCTGTTGCACGAGTGTCCGACGGATGATACATGGGCACGCGACCATGCTTTCCTGACGCTTGTGGCGGATATGCCTGAAGGTGGGGGAGAAATGAGGTTGCTCGACTTCTGCTTCAATGGATGGGGCAGGAAGTTCGAGGCGGAGAAGGACAATGCCATCAACCGTTCGCTCTTCCCGTTGCTGCAGACGGTGCTGCCATCGCCCGTCTATGAGGATCATCTGGACTTCGTCCTCGAGGGTGGAAGCATAGAGAGCGACGGCCGCGGTACGCTCTTCACGACGACGGGCTGCCTGCTGGCTGCCAACCGCAACCAACCGCTGACGAAACAGGAGATAGAGCAGCAGCTCATCAGTAGATTGCATGCCAAGCGAGTGTTGTGGATTGATCATGGACATCTGGCTGGCGACGATACCGACGGACACATCGACACGTTGGTGCGCATCGCTCCCAATGATACCTTATTATATATAGGAACCGATGATACTGCCGATGAGCATTATGCCGACCTGAAGGCGATGGAGGAGCAGCTCCGCACGTTCCGGACGATGGATGGCAGGCCCTATCGCTTGTTGCGGTTGCCGTTGCCTGCACCGATCTATGATGGGGAAGACCGGCTACCAGCCACTTACGCCAACTATCTGGTGCTGAACGGTGCCGTCTTGGTGCCGACGTATGGACAGCCGCAATCCGACCGCCAGGCTATCGAAACGATTCAGCAGGCTTTCCCCGGCCGTGAGATGGTGCTTGTAGACAGCCGAACAATCATCCGGCAGCACGGATCGGTGCATTGCTGCACCATGCAGTACCACGGCGATAATTGATAATTGATAATTGAAAATTGATAATTGATAAATGAACGTTGAGCACTATGAAGAAACTTAAAATAGGCATTGTCCAGCAGCACAACACTGCTGACATACTGGATAACAGGCAGCGGTTGGCCGACAAGGTTCGTCGGCTGGCACAAGAGGGCGCTGAGCTCATCGTCTTGCAGGAGCTGCACAACTCGCTCTACTTCTGTCAGGTGGAGGATGTGCGCTGTTTCGACTTGGCAGAGCCCATACCGGGGCCGTCGACCGACTTTTTTGGTTCGTTGGCGAAAGAGCTGGGCATCGTGTTGGTGACATCACTCTTCGAGCGTCGCGCCACCGGGCTGTATCACAACACGGCGGTGGTGATAGAGAAGGATGGCACGATAGCAGGCAGATACCGTAAGATGCATATCCCCGACGACCCTGCCTACTACGAGAAGTTCTACTTCACACCGGGCGACCTGGGGTTCCACCCCATCGACACGAGTGTAGGCCGACTGGGTGTGCTGGTCTGCTGGGACCAGTGGTACCCCGAGGCAGCACGCCTGATGGCGCTGCAGGGAGCCGACCTGCTTATCTATCCTACTGCCATCGGCTATGAGTCGAGCGACGAGCCCGACGAGCAGGAACGGCAGCGGGAGGCATGGACCACCGTGCAGCGCGGTCATGCCGTTGCCAATGGTCTGCATGTCGTCACCGTCAACCGTGTGGGCTTTGAAGCCGATTCGAGCGGTCAGACAGGCGGCATACAGTTCTGGGGAAGCAGCTTCGTGGCCGGTCCGCAGGGTGAACTGCTCTACCGTGCTGACAAAGACACCGAGGAGAGCGTCGTCGTGGAGGTGAATATCGGGCGCAGCGAGCTTGTCAGACGCTGGTGGCCCTTCCTTCGCGACAGGCGTATCGACCATTACGGCGATATCACACGCCGCTTTATCGACTAAGCGAAAAGTCGTTTTGCGACTACGAGAAAAAGAAAATGGCACTTGCCCGAACATCCTTTGTGTCCGGGCAAATGCCATTATCTGGTGAGTGAGAAAAAGCTAAGGCGTTGTTTTTTTACTTCTTAGCCGGAGCGTTGTTCTGTGCCGGAGCAGCGGGCTTCTCGGCGGGAGCAGCCTGCTTGTTGTCGGCAGCGGGAGCAGCCTGCTTGTTGTCAGTCTGGCTGGCACCGAATCCGGGCAGGTTGTTCGGGTTGGTCTGCTGCTGTTCGGTAGCGATGTTCTCCATGACGCTCTGCGATGTCGAAGAGCTGGGAGCAGTCCATGCGCAGCAGATGCTCAGCACCACCATAGCGGCAGCGAGGCTCCATGTGGCTTTTTCGATGAAGTCGGTAGTCTTGCGTACGCCCATGATAGCGTTCGACGACGAGAAGTTGGAAGCCAGTCCGCCTCCCTTAGACTCTTGGATCAGTACGATGGCAATCATCAGAAGACCCACAAGTACGATGAGAATAACAAATAAACTGTACATTACTTTTTTAATTTTATTTTTTATTGTTGTTTATAATCAATTTCTCTAAAAATCGAATTTGGTCTGCAAAGTAAACACTTTTTTTTGAATTATTCAAATTTAAATGCTTAATAATTTCCAAAGCCCTCGAATATTTTCCTTGTTTGATGTAAATTCGGGCCAGGGTCTCGGTATAATAGCCCTCGTCGCCCTCTTTTCCGTCCACTTTTTCTGCGGCCTCGATGGGTGGCGTGAACTCTGGAATCTCCTTGAGTTCGATGCGTCCGCCCTCGTTGTCGATGAAGTTGTCTATCAGTTCCTGCCCCTTCATGTCGAGCTGTTGCGGCTCGGCCGACAGCTCGTCTTCCGTCTCGAGGAGGTAGGCCACGTAGTCGACAGCGGCATCTGCCGGAGTGGGTTTGCGTTTTGTCTTGCCCTTCTTGTCGTCGTCGGTAGGCAGCGAGTCGAGAAACTGGTCGATGAGCGTGAGCGTCCGGTTGGTGCCGTCGTTCTGCTTGTCTGTCGGTGTCTCTTTCTTAGCCTGCGGTTTGATGCGGTAGTGAGCCGCTTCTACGAGGTTGAAGATTTTCTTCCTGTCGGTGATGTAGATGGCAGCCTTGCGCAGTTCCTCGTCGAACGACGAGTCGTGTAGCAGGTAGAGGTTCTGCAGCATGAGCAGCCGTGCCGTCTGGTAGTATGGATGCAGAGCCAGGAGGGAACGCAGTTCGAAGAGCGTTTCCTTGTTCATCTGTTCGGGGTGTTTGATGAGGCTCTCTAAATCCATCTTGTATGCTTTGCTTTTTACCAGTTGGCAACGGCGGCATTGAAGATCTGGTCTACCAGTTCGTCGACCATCTGTGTGACGAGCTCTTCCTGAACGCTGTTGAGGCTTTGCGTCGTCTCGTACGACGAGGTGGCCGTAAACTGCCGTTCGAAGTCTTCAGCGTGGTTGACGTTGTTGGTGAACCTGACGTTGACCGTCATCGACAGTTCTGTCTGTGCCGAGTGTCCTTCAGAGGTGACGGCCTTGTTGCGTTGTTGGTATTGCGTGATCTCTCCCTCTATCACCAGGTCGCCGTTGCGCTTCACCTGTTGCAGCTTGGTGTGGCTGGCGAACTCATCCTTCAGCTGGTTGTTGAAGATGCTGGCCATCGGACCCCATACGTAGCTTGCGCGGTTGGGAAAGTCGGCGATGGTGATGGTCTTTGTCTTTGCGTAGTCGATGCTGGAGCCGTTGAACGAATACTGCACGGAGCAGCTCATGGGCAGCAGCGACAGCAGGCAGATGATGATGCCCATGCCATACTGCTTGATGCGTCGGTAGAGGGTGCGGTCGGAGATGCCCAGTTCGGCAGCGGCTTTCTTCCTGTTGCCGTTGTTGCGTTCGAGGGCTTTCTCGATCATCTGCCGTTCCATGTTCTCCATGTTGAGCGTTGGCGGTTCGGCAATTTCTTCTGCCTCGGCCTCTTCCGTATGCGGCTGTTGTTCCATGTAGGCGGGGTAGGGTGGGAAAGGGCCTCCCTGCTCGCCGATGACCGATGGTATGGTGTTGCCCTGTATGGGCTGGATGAGGCTGGTGTGCGTATCTTCGAGCTGTTTGCGCAGACCGTTCATCTCGCGACGCAGGTCGGAAACGTTGCCACGCAGTTCGAAGAGAATCTTGAACAGAGCCTCGCGCTCGCTCTCATACGAGTGGGAACCTCCCTGCTGTGGTATGGTGGCCAGCATGGTGCTCTCGGTGTCCTGCGGTATGAAGTGGCGCAGCACGTCGGCCGTAATCTCTCGCTGTTGGCTGAGCACCGATATCTGCTCGGTGATGTTCTTCAGCTGTCGGACGTTGCCAGGCCATTTGTAGCGTAGCATCATCTCGCGAGCCTCCTCCGTGAGCGTTATCTTCGGCAGACGGTATTTCTCGGCCATCTGCAGGGCGAAGAGGCGGAACAGCAGGATGATGTCTTCGCCGCGGTCGCGCAGCGGCGGCATCTGTATGGGGATGGTATTGAGGCGATAATAGAGATCTTCGCGGAAGCGTCCCTCGCTGATGGCTTTCTGCACGTTGACGTTGGTGGCAGCCACGATGCGCACGTCGGTCTTTCGGATCTGCGTGCCTCCCACGCGGATATACTCTCCCGTCTCGAGCACGCGCAGCAGTCGTGCCTGTGTGGCCATGGGCAGCTCGCCCACTTCGTCGAGGAAGATGGTGCCCTTGTTGGCCACGCCGAAATAGCCGTCGCTCTCACCGATGGCACCGGTGAACGAGCCCTTCTCATGTCCGAAGAGCTCCGAGTCGATAGTTCCCTCGGGGATGGAGCCGCAGTTGATGGCGAAGTATTTCTCGCGTCTGCGGGGTGAGTTGTCGTGGATGACGCGCGGTATGATTTCTTTTCCGACACCACTCTCGCCGATGATGAGCACCGACAAATCGGTGGGTGCCACCTGCAAGGCGACATCCAAAGCCCTATTCAATCCCGGGCTGTTGCCCACGATGTTGTAGCGCTGTTTGATCTTCTGTAGTTCGGACGTATTCATATTTGAGCTGACAAAATTACTGCTATTTTTTTATATAACTGCAATTTTGGCAGAAAAAGTGCATATTTTCGTTGTAAAAACCTGTTTTCAGCCTTTGTGATGGCCTTTTTTCTTGTTCATTTTGATAAGAAGCAGACCGATGGCCGTCCAGATGAGTTCGCGCACACGGACAATCAGTGCGACGAAGATCCCAGCGCTGGCTGTCATGCCCAGTCCGCCCACCGACATGAGGAACCCGCCCTCGCGGCCTCCCAGCTGCAGGGGCATGAAGAAGAGCATGTTGGCGAAGAGCGAGGTGAAGGCCAGGATGAGCACACACTGTATATAGTTGACCTCGGGCATCAGCACGAGCAGGATGAACATAATCTCGAGTGCCGAGGCGAAGCGGCAAGCCAGTTCGAGGAAGACGGCGCCGAAGAAGGTCCTGGGGTTCTGGTTGTGGAGGGCAGCTATCTGCTGGTCGATGGTGTCGAGCTGCGTGCGGTGCTTCTCGATAAACTCGCGTGCCCAGCGTTTCACCCCGGGAATATGGCGCAGTATCTTCATCAGTCGCAAGGCCAGTCCCTGTCGGTAGCCTTTGAGGAAGAACCAGATGGCTGCCAGGCAGAACGCCGTCACCGAGGCCAGCACCATCATCATGAACACGCTGACATGCTGTGTCGCGACGAAGAGGATGGCCGACAGGAGCCAGAACCACAGATGGCTGAAGATGTGCGTCATGACGTAGAGGATAACCGACGACGAAGCTCTCTCGGCCCCTATCTTCGGTGAGAGCTCCATGATGCGATAGGGCTCGCCGCCCATCAGTCCGCCTGGTGTGGCATAGTTCAGCGCGAAGCCCGAGATGGTCACTTTGTAGAGCCACCAGAAGGGCACGTTGGCCGTGGACTTCTCGTCGGCCGGGCCATCTTTTTCTTGCTGGCTCTTGATGATGAGGTACCAGGCAGCCGTATTGAAGATATACAGCACGCCCCAGAGGGCGACGACGGCAAAGAACCAGTAGCCTGCATGTTGCAGGCCACTCCACACCTGTGCGAAGTCGAGCTGTGTGAGCATCACGACGAGCACCACGATGCCAAAAAGGAAAAACCCGTTTTGGTATTTCTTCTTCATTCTGCCGTCTTTGTTTCTTCTGCACTTTTCTCTTCGGGGGCTGCCGTTTTCTTCTCACCCTTCGGCTTGGGAATGGCGAAGCGCACCTTCTCGCTGTCGTCCTTCTTCTCGTGGTAGAGCTTTTGCAGCGGATGGCGGAACGGACGGTCGTAGCTGATACGGTGGCGCACTACGTCGAGTGCCAGATAGATGGCATTGCGCAGCGTCTGTCCTTCCTGCGGCTCTTCGCCGGCTGTCTTGGGGCACGACTTGGCATTGGGCCGTATGGCGGTGACGACGTATGCGGGTCCTTCCACGAGCATGGCACCCTGCGCATCTTCCGTAGCGTCGAGCATCGCCAATGCTTGTTCCTTGCTGTTGGCGAGGATACCGTCGAACTGCTCATACTGCTGACTGTCGGCGAAGGCTGTTGCGTCGTAAGGTCCGAAGGCCGGAACATTCTCTTCCATCAGCTCCTCCACGGCGGGACGGATGGTCTCAGTCTCTTCTGCTCCCCACGATCCGTCTTCGTTCCTGTTGTTGGCAGCAAGCAGAGCTATCCTTGGTGTCGACAGCATGAAGTCGCGGCGCAGCAGGTCTCTCAGCTCTTTGGCCTTGGCCTTGATCGACTCTTTGTCGTATGTGGTGGTCGGCACGACAATCCTTACACGACCGTTCACCAGCAGCGTCTGCTGTCCTTCCACAGGGCGATATTCTATCATCACCAGCGCGTCGGCTGCTCCGTTCTGGCAGTCGGCCTCTGCCCGTTGCTTTCCCTCCTCGGGCGCGTTGCAGAAGTTCAGCTTGCCGTCCTGCGCCTCTTCGGCCTTGCCGACACTGTTGATGTTGAGCTGCAGTCCCAAGGCGTTTCTCAGTTCGATGGCATCTTTCTCCGAACCATAGACGATAGGTGTGCACAGTTCCAGCAAGGTGAGGTCCGAGAAAGTCTTGAAGACCAGCTCGTAGCCTCTATTGTTCATTCTTTCAGACGTGATAGCCACGCGAATTGCTTTGTTCATATCCTTTGTTTTTGTTGTATTCTGAATAGATTCTATGGAGCCGTCCTGAGTGTTTGCAGGGCGGCTTCTGTCTGTCGCAGCAGGTTGCGCTTCTCTCGGCTGGGCGCATAGACGAAGGCTTCGGCCACGACGATATGCTTCCGCACCGTGTCGGCCACGGCAAGGCTCACGAAGGGACCCCCCATCATGTCGCCTTCCATCTCCCAGAGTCCGCGGCATATCGTCGTGCCGTCTCTGCTGCTCGTTGTCAGCCCTTCGGTGGCTGTTCGCATCACCATGCCCGGCTCTTCACCGGGTATGTTGGCAGCCATCACGCTGTCGCGGAGTGTTCTCCAGTCGATGCCGTCGGTCGCTATACCTTTCTTATATATATAAAGGCAGATGTTCTGCATCCCGTCGGCCGCGTTGTTGCTCAGCCAGAGAAAGTTGTCGCCCCGTTTCGACGAGGTCATATCCTCCGGAATGCGCATTTCCACGCCGAACATCTGTCGTGCGGTTCGTTCTGCCTCGGTGTTGTGCCGTCGTTCCAACTGCTGTCGGGCTGTCTTCATCTCGTTTTCCGTCAGCAGCTCTCGCAGCGTTGTCGCCCTTGTGCGCATCATTCGGCTGAGTTGCTCTGCCGAGGTGGCCTTGATCCTCACCACTACCTGTGGTGCGGCATAGACGTCGTAGCCTACGCTGATGCTGTTGCCGCTGTTCTCGCCGATGCTCGTCACGATGAGGCAGCGTGCTGAGCGTAGCGTGGCGTTGAGCCTTTTACTGTCGGCGACCGAGACGTCGAACCACGGTTCTTGTTGTGGCAGACCTTCCATGGGTTCCTGCAGCACGCTCCTGACGATGTCTGTCGCCTTGCTGTCGCCCACTATGAGTGCCTCGTATGCCCTTCCTGTGCTCTCTGGCAGCAGTGCCTTGCGTCCATCACGACAACTGGCGAGCAATGCCATCACAGCCACCACCAACGTCCAGCCCCTCATCCCTTCTTCTTTGTTGAGAGCAGTCCGCAGGCGGCATAGATGTCTTGTCCGCGGCTGGCCCGGATGGTGGTGAAGACGCCGTGCTGCGTCAGGAAGTCGCGGAAGCGGAGCATGGCCGCCTCGTCGACGCCCTGTAGCGGCACGTCAGGTATCTGGTGGAAGCGGATGAGGTTGACGCGGCACTGCAGTCCTTTCAGCAGGGCGACGATGGCTTTGGCATGTCGGACAGAGTCGTTCACGCCTCGGAAGACGATATATTCGAACGACAGGCGGCGCTGTTGGCTGAAGTCGTATTGTCGCAGCAGCTCCACCACCTCCTCGATGCCCATGCCCCTCTCGGCAGGCATCAGTTCTGCCCTTTGCTCCGGCAGTGGAGAGTGCAGGCTGATGGCCACATGGCAGCGGCTCTCGTCGAGGAACCGTTTCAGCTTTTTCTTGATGCCGACGCTGCTCACGGTGATGCGCTTGGGGCTCCAAGCCAGTCCCCAGGGGGCTGTCAGTATCTCCGTTGCGCGCATCACGCTGTCGAGGTTGTCCATCGGTTCGCCTTGTCCCATGAAGACGATATTCGTCAGCGAGTCTTTTTCCGGCAGTGCGAAAATCTGGTTCAGGATGTCCGCTGCGGTGAGGTTGCCCTCGAAGCCCTGCTTGCCTGTCTGGCAGAACAGGCAGTTCATCTTGCAGCCCACCTGGCACGATACGCAGAGTGTTGCCCTCTCGCCGTCGGGGATATAGACCGTCTCTACGTGCTTTGTCGGGGCATCTGTGCCGTCCGTTGCCGTCGTGCGTACGGGGAACAGATATTTCACCGTCCCGTCCGTAGAGTGCTGGCTGTGCGTGTGGGGCATACGACCTATGCAGTAGCGTTCCTTGAGCTTTTCGCGGTTGGCCTTCGAGATATTCGTCATCTCGTCGATGCTCTCCACTGCGTGGCTGTAGAGCCATGCCGCCATCTGCTTGCCCGTGAAGGCAGGCATCCCCATCTCGCGTGCCGTCAGCTGCAGCTCGTCGAGGGTCATCCCCAAGAGTGGTATCTTCTGTTGGTTCATCGTGGACTTTTCCTCAGTTTGCGGAGTGCTTTGTTGCGTATCTGTCTGACTCGCTCGCGTTTCAGCCCCATGTCCATGGCGGTCTCCATCATGGTCTGTGGCGGACATCCTACGCCATAGAGTTTCGTGACGACGATGCGCTCGCGTTCCTCCAGTCGCCCGAGGCGTTTTTTCAGCCTGTCGACCACCGACTCCTGTTCCACGGCCTGGTCCGACCTTTCTGCGTCGGTATTCTCCAGGATGCTGAGCAGCGTGTAGGTGTTTTGACTACCCACCGGCACAGGGGCATCTACCGACCTTATCTGCAGTCCCTTGCTGCTGTCGTCGGTCGTTGTGTTATGAGCGATGGCTGCCTCGATGCTCTGTCGGATGAAGGGTGCTGCGAAGGTGACGAAGCGCTTGCGGTATTCTGGGCGGAATCTTGCGGCGGCCCTCATCAGTCCGATATTTCCTTCGCTGATGAGGTCTTCTGTCTCCATCCCCCTGTTCTTGTAGGTGTTCGCCAGTGTCACCACGTAGCGCAGGTTGGCTCCCACCAAGCGGTTGATGGCCTCTTGGCTGCCTTTTTCTATCTCGACGGCCAAGGCCTTCTCCTCGGCATCGGTCATGATTTCGGTGTTGCCGATGTCGTTCATATAGTTGTTGTGCAGTCTGTTGCTCATCTCTTCACAGTGGTTAAAGGGTTATTGATGTGTGCAAAGGTAGCTACTTTTTTCCTTATTTCCAAACGATTCGCCTTTTTTGTGTGTTTTTGTGCCTGCGATGATTCAATTTTTGCAAAAAAAAAGTTTGCCGGTTCCAAATAAAAGTACTACTTTTGCAAAAGTAATAAGCGAACGAAATAATCACAATGGCAATAGTTACATCCGTTGACAACACCGTTACCCCTGCTTTGCGACGCGCCATCAACAAGGCCCGGCGCGAATATGCCAACGGCGCAACCATCTCATGCAGCACGCCAGAGGAGATGCAACGCTATTTCGACAGCCTATGAACTACACAATTGTGTATTCCAAGGAAGCCCATGAAGTAGTAGCCATTCAGCGAATAATATAAAGGAGTGCCCTGTCGGGCAGAATTGAAAATCGCCGCCTACGGGGAAAGGCAAATCTCACAAATCTATTCAAATCTTTCAAATCTTTATAGGTAACATCTATTAATTAGAACGCAGAGACGCAAAGACGCAGAGATTGAATAGTCGTATCGATTGACATACTGTGTCATATAAAAACTTTGCGTCTCTGCGTCTTTGCGTTCAAAAGAAGTTAATAGATAATGCCATTTCAACTTCCGCAAGTAACGACAGCCATAAACAGTAACGGCCTGAAAGGCCAGTAAGCTAACAGCCCAGGGCATCGCCCTGGGTGGAGAGGTAGTCGTGTTGTCCGCCCTGAAAGGGCAAAAGCCCTACGAGCATTATTGTGCTTTTGCCCTTTCAGGGCGCAGCCTACGCATCGCATATACCCAGGGCGTTGCCCTGGGCTATGTGTTCATT
>JAGBLC010000196.1 GCA_017635615.1 Prevotella sp. | reverse complement strand
CGTCACGCAACAGATAGATGCTCTCGAGATAATGGGTGTCAACTCCGCCGAGTATCTCATCCTGCCGAAGATCGCGGCTATGGTGTCGATGATGCCCGTGCTCGTCATCTTCTCATCCGCTATGGGCATCGTGGGTGCCTATGCCACAGCCTACATCGGACATGTGCTGCCTCCCGACGACCTGACGTTGGGACTGACGCACGACTTCGTGCCGTGGTTCCTCTGGATGAGCATCCTGAAGAGTCTGGTCTTCGCCTTCATCATCGCCAGCGTCTCGTCTTTCTGCGGCTACACCGTCGAAGGCGGCTCCGTCGAGGTGGGCAAAGCCTCCACCAATGCGGTCGTCTCCAGTAGTGTCCTCATATTATTCTCCGATGTGTTCCTCACGCAGTTGCTTTCGTAAGAAGGAGTTCGGAAACTCCTGAAACTCCTGAAACTCCTGAACTCCTAAAAAAAATGATCGAGATACGCCACCTATACAAGAGCTTTGAGGACAAGGAAGTCCTCCACGACATCAACGCCGTGTTCGAGAACGGCAAGACCAACCTCATCATCGGACAGTCGGGCTCCGGCAAGACGGTGCTGATGAAGAACATCGTAGGCCTGCTCGACCCCACCCGGGGCGAAGTGCTCTACGACGGTCGCGACTTCGTAGCCATGTCGAAGCGCGAGAAGGTGCTGCTGCGGCGCGAGATGGGCATGATCTTCCAGAGTGCCGCCCTGTTCGACTCGATGACAGTGCTCGAGAACGTGATGTTCCCCTTAGACATGTTCTCGTCGAAGAACCTCCGCGAGCGACAGCAGCGTGCCCGCGAATGTCTCGAACGCGTCAACCTTCTCGAGGCAGAGAGCAAATATCCCGGCGAGATCTCTGGCGGCATACAGAAGCGCGTCGCCATCGCCCGGGCCATCGTACTGGAGCCGCGCTACCTCTTCTGCGACGAGCCCAACAGCGGCCTGGACCCCAAGACGTCGCTTGTCATCGACGACCTGCTGCATGGCATCACCAAGGACATGCAGATAACGACCATCATCAACACCCACGACATGAACTCTGTCATGGGCATCGGCGAGAATATCATCTTCATCTATCAGGGAACGGCGGCCTGGAACGGCTCGAAAGACCAGATTATGACCTCTACCAACGAACGGCTCAACGACTTCATCTTCGCTTCCGACCTCTTCAAGAAAGTCAAAGAGGTGGAACAGGAAGAAGGGACAGTCAGCAAATAATCACAGTGTTGTCGCAGATTCATCACAGTGTTGTCGCGGATTTGAAATCCGCGACCTTCTTTATAGTCCTGTGTTGCGGTGCAGACGCTCCATGTTGTCCTCCCATATCTCGACGAGCGTCTCCGTGTCGCCGTCGTGCGCCACGTCGGTCACGCTGAGCATGTAGTCACCCGTCAGCTCGTTGCGGTCCATGCGCAGCTCCCAGTAGTTGCCGCTCTCCTCGTCTTCCTCCCAGATATAGCGGCTGTAGGTCTGCGGCACCTGTTCCAAGATGCGTGCGTGCTTGATTTCATGTGCTTGCCAACGGTTGCCCCAAACAAAGGTGAGCTGTTCGCCATTGGCCTCCACCTCGTCGGCTATCCACTTGGCCAAACCTTCCGGTGTACTGATAAGGGCCCAGATGATACGTGCCGACTTCGACTTGAGTTCTCTTTCCACACTGATGATGAGCTTTGACATAAGGCAGATGTTATGAGGTTCTACATGTTTGATAGAGGCTGAAAAGGTCGCCGTTTTGATTTTTCTGCGACAAAATTAGTAAAAAAATATGATATGACAAAAAAATATTCGTTTTTTTTTTGGTGATAAGAAAAAAAGTCGTACCTTTGCACCCGCATTCAGAAAATGGATGGCGAGGTAGCTCAGCTGGTTAGAGCGTCGGATTCATAATCCGGAGGTCGTGGGATCGTGACCCACCCTCGCTACAAGAAGCCCTGCAAACCAAACGGTTCGCAGGGCTTTCTTGTTTCCCTAAAAGCCGTGCTGCCTCTTGCTGTCGTGGATTTGTAATCCGCGACCTCTCTTAAAAGCTGTGCAGCCACGCCTTTATCTCCATCAGCATCTCGGCATGCCACGGGAACGACTCGTTGATGCCGAAGCCATGCCCGCCCCGGGGATAGACATGCAGGGCGGCAGGGACACGATGCTGCTGCAGCGCCTGATAGTAACGGATGGCATTGGCAGGAGGAACGGCGCGGTCGTCGTCAGCCAGGACGATGAAGGCCCGCGGTGTATCGTTCGTCACCTGTCGCTCGTTGCTGAAGCGGGCTACCAGCTCTTCCGTAGGACTCTTTCCGAGCAGATTCTCCCGCGACCCCTGATGGGTGACGCCCTCCTCCATCGTGATGACCGGGTAGAACAGCAGCTGGAAGTTGGGACGAGCATCGCCTTCCGCCTGTGTGGCAACGGTGGAGGCCAGATGGCCACCGGCAGAGAAGCCCATGATGCCCACATCGTCGGCATTGACATGCCACTGCTGTGCATGGCGTCTCACCAGTCGGACAGCCTCTTTGGCATCCTCCTGCGGCACCTGCCACCGTCCGTGCGGCATCCGGTATTTCAGCACCACCACGGCGATGCCCATCGAGTTGAAGACGTCAGCCCAACGCGTGCCCTCCTTCTCGAAGGCCAGATGGGTATAGCCGCCTCCGGGGCACACCACGATGGCACGGCCCGTCGCCCTCTCTGCTGCAGGCAGGAACACCACAACCCGTGCCGTGTCCGCCACATCGCCATTATCGGTAGGGGCTCCGCTCGGCCACAGATTGACCTGCAGCCCTTTTGTCTGTGCCGATGCCGCCACAGCAGCAATCATCAGCATGCATACGAAACACACTTTCTTCATTTCACTTTATTTTGATTTGATCGTATCTTCGGTGCAAAGGTAGCACAAAATCATAAGACGAAAGAAGACTTGCACGAAAAAACAATTTATTTTTTTGCCACCCCTCCCCTACTTAAATTAAAAAATACTTAACTTTCTGCATGTTTTTACACTTTGATTTTGCCGTGTGGGGTTTTATTCGTACTTTTGCACCTCGTAAAAAGTTTTGTAAAAAGATGTTTTTAGAATAAGAAGATTATGGCAAAGAAAGCTTTATTGATGATTCTCGACGGATGGGGCATCGGCAAACACGGAGCCGGTGATGTAATCTACAATACCCCGACACCCTATTTAGACTATCTGACAGCGGTAAGCGCACACTCGCAGCTGCAGGCATCTGGCGAAGATGTCGGCCTGCCCGACGGACAGATGGTCAACTCCGAGGTGGGACACCTGAATATCGGTGCCGGCCGCGTGGTTTACCAAGACCTGGTGAAGATCAACCGTGCATGTAAGGATGGCAGCATCATGGAGAACCCCGAAATCAAGCGTGCTTTCGGCTATGCGAAGGAGACGGGTAAGAAAGTGCATCTGATGGGACTCACTTCCAATGGTGGTGTTCACTCCTCTTTGGACCATCTGCTGAAGCTGTTAGAGATTTCCAAGGAGTACGGACTAAAGAACACCTTCGTCCACTGCTTCATGGACGGACGCGACACCGACCCGAAGAGCGGCATCGGCTTCATCCGCCAGCTGACAGACGAATGCCAAAAGAACGATGCCGCCATCGCCAGCATCGTGGGACGCTTCTACGCCATGGACCGCGACAAGCGCTGGGAGCGCGTCAAGGAGGCCTACGACCTGCTCGTAGAGGGCAAGGGCAAACAGGCTGACGACATGGTGAAGGCTATGGAGGAGAGCTATGCCGACGACGTGACGGACGAGTTCATCAAGCCCATCAACAACAAGACGGTCGACGGCACCATCGAGGAAGGTGACGTGGTGATCTTCATCAACTTCCGCAACGACCGCGCCAAAGAGCTCACCGTCGTGCTCACACAACAGGATATGCCCGAGCAGGGGATGCACACCATCAAGGATCTGCAGTACTTCTGCATGACACCCTACGATGCCAACTTCAAGGGCGTACACATCCTCTTCCCCAAAGAGAATGTCGACGACACGCTGGGCGAATACCTCAGCCGCATGGGCAAGAAACAGCTGCACACCGCCGAGACGGAGAAATACGCTCACGTGACCTTCTTCTTCAACGGCGGGCGTGAGGCTCCCTTCGAGAACGAAGACCGCATCCTCGTGCCTTCTCCCAAAGTGGCCACCTACGACCTGAAGCCCGAGATGAGCGCCTACGAGGTGAAAGACAAGCTCGTCGGAGCCATCAACACCCAGGAGTACGACTTCATCGTGGTGAACTTCGCCAATGGCGACATGGTAGGACATACCGGTGTCTACAATGCCATCGCCAAGGCCGTATGGGCTGTCGATCAATGCGTCAGGGAGGTGATAGAGGCTGCCAAGGCCAACGACTACGAGGCGATCATCATCGCCGACCACGGCAATGCCGACAATGCCATCAACCCCGACGGCACACCCAACACCGCCCACTCGCTGAACCCCGTACCCTTCATCTATGTCACCGACAACAACTCGGCAACGGTGAAAGACGGCCGACTGGCCGACGTGGCTCCCTCCATCCTGCATATCATGGGACTCGAGCAGCCTGCGGACATGACGGGCGAGAACCTGATCTCGGATAAATAACAACTAACAAATACAGAGGCGCAGAGACACAGAGCTTTTCCTCGGCTCCGTGTCTCTGCGTTGCGTTTATCTATGCATCTTCTATTCTATCGCCTTCTTGGACGTATGGTCGTCGTAGACAACGATGTGGACACCGTTGCTGCCTTCGCCCACCTTACGCCCCGCGGCATCATAGCGCCCTACCTCCTTGCGGCCGGCCGAAACACTCTTCGCCACTCCCGTTGGAGCCGCACTGCTGCCCTCCACCACCTCGAACGCCTCTATCGAACTGTCGTCGAATGCCCGCTCGCCGATGGTCAGGTTGAGGAAACGCCCGTCCGTCACCGTGCTGTGCAGCCTCAGCGTCTTCAGGTATTTCGTCCCCTGGAAGGCATTGTTGCAGATACGCCTGACACTCGACGGCACCTCGAACGTCTCGTCCTGCTTCATGGGCGGATACTTCACCAGCACCATGGGCAGGTCGTCGTAGATCATATACAGCACACCGTCTATCGCCCGGATGGTGTTCGACTCATCGTAGCCGCTCGTCACGATATAGCCCGTCGTATAGTCGGTGCTGTTCTCCAGTCGCTGTCCCTTTGCTGCCAAGGCCGTCACCAACAGCACGGCAGCCAACATACTCTTTCTTTTCATCATAGTTTCACTGTTTGTTCTGTTCTACAGGGTCTGCCCAATATGGAAGCCTACGCCAATGACGGTCTTGATGACTGGCTTATCCATGACAGAATCCTGAAGTTTACGTTGCAAAAGTAGCAAATTATTCTGAACTACACTTCACAATAATGCAAAAAAATGCTGCAACGTTTGTTTTTTTACCATTTCGCAAGGTACGGTAACTACCCCAGTCCAGCCTATTTTGCCGCCCGAACGTTGAGGGCATGTAGGAGGTCACGCTTCATAGCGTGACACCTGCCACCCATGCGCTAATGTAGGAGGTCACGCCATTCTTTGCAAGCAAAGCGTCCCAAGGGCCGAGCGCCCGAGCTTCGCTCGCCTACCCATTGCCTTTCCCAGCGTGACACCTGCCACCTATGTGCCAATGTAGGAGGTCACGTTTCCTAACGTGACACCTGCCACGTATGCACTGCTTATGCGCTGTTGCGACGTGAGACACGTCGCCTCCTACACACCTGCCACCCAT
>JAGBLC010000019.1 GCA_017635615.1 Prevotella sp. | reverse complement strand
TGTCGCTATTAAACGGTTCTCCAATAGCCTGATAGTGCTCCTTCAACTCTGCCATTTCCGACGGATGGCACTTGATGGTGATGTTAGAGAAGTCATCGACATTGAAGTAGCAGAACATGCGGCCTTCGACATAAAAAACGAGTATCGTAAATCTGCCCTTCGAGAATTTCTCGAATGGTGTCGCCTCGGTCACATCGGGCAACGACAAACAGTATTCACGGAACTCTTCTACGTTCATCTGCTTATCATCAAATAATACATTTGCTTCCTGGAACTTACGAGATGAGTTTCGTGGTGATAGTGCAACAAAAGAACGTTAGTACGGCGATGCAGGGGATGGCCAACCATACTGGGACGAGCGGGTTTGACTGATCACCAGCGACAAAGATGGGGGCAATATTGCTCAGGAAGAAAAGGTGCATCAGGTACATACCGAATGAGAGCTTCGACAGACTTGTAATCCATCGGGGTGCCTGCTGTTGCTTGATGCATGTGAAGAGTAGGAAAGCTCCGAATGTGGCACACAGCACGTTAGGCGTACAGAACTCCCACGACCATTCCAGCATAGGAGTCTCTATTATCTTTCCTGGTAAGCCAGCTTGCCAGAACGACCATCCTGTAAAGAGGGCTCCAACGAGCAGACAGATAGTGCCAATACGCAGTTTCTTGTTCTGATTCCAAGTAAGATGGAATCTGATATAATGAGCCATCACCAGATAGCCAAGGTAGCCTGAGCAATAATAGAACATACCGAAGTAAGGGTTCCAGAAGCAGGTACCCCAGAGGTCGCTGCTCACAAAGCGCACAAGCCAGGGAATGAGTGTCGAAATGGCAAAGATACAGAGAAAGAGTCGTTCATCGCGTGCTGATGCCCTTTCCAACCACGGCGAGACAACAGGCATGATGAGATAGAGTGAGATGAGCGGGTACATGAACCACAGATGTCCGGCCATTGACGGAAAGGTGAATGGCAGCATCGTAAAGTCCGTCCACGACTGCTCCCACGTCATCTGTCCCCAAAGTAAGGGTAGGAAGGTATAGAGGAGCATAAATACAATCATAGGTGGCAGCACGCGCTTGAATCGGCGTTTGTTGAAATCAACCATGCTGACTCCCGGCTTGAGAGGCACCAGCAGGAAGGCACTTGCCAACATAAACAGCGGCACACTGATTCTGCCTAACGTTCCATCATAGAACGCAACCCAGAAACGGTTCTGCTCATTGGCGAGCATCGATACATTACCAGCCAACCCAGAGGCGTCAGCAGCGTAGAAGTTCTCACTGGCATGTACCAGCATCACCAGAAAACAGGCAACCACACGGAGGTAGTCAACAAAAACGATTCTATTCTCTTTCATTGTATATCTTTGAATAGGTAGGCTCAGGAGAGGGTAGGAAGGCAAAATAGGCGACGATGCGCCCAGTATCTTCAATGACATAGCCACCATGCTTCTCCATATCGCTGAAGATGACAGACTCAGACGGGTAGCCGTCTCCCCATTGGTACATGTTGCCAGAAGACCGCATTATCTTCTTTGCAGCCTCCATTACCTGCATGACATCGGTAATGTCTATCGGCTTTGTCTCTCTGATAATCCTTTTCATATTACAAATCTAACGGCAAAGATAGTGATAATTACTGAATTATCATTATCATTGCAGTCATATTTAACAATAGTTGTTTTTCGTCACGACTCGACTATCAGGGTCAGGTACAATATCTTCGCCGTCATAATGGCGATCAGAGTCATCAGGGCCGCCATGCCCGCATCAGCGTTGGAGAATGGAAGATTCTCCACATCCAACTCTACGAATACAAATAAAGTAATTCTTTTTTCGTTCAGAGAAAAATAAATTCTGCTCGTAATATTTGTAACGAAAGGAATAGATATGCTATTGACGGGGTGGAAAGTCGTGTTTTGCCTTTATTTTAGACAGAATTGCGTTCGCCCGGCCTAAAAAGACGCTTTGCTTTCAAAGAATTATCAAAATCCGTTGCTCTTTACAAGCTTTTTTTGTATCTTTGCAGCCGATAAAAAGTCAAATAAAGCATGGATTCTATGGATACAAACACCAATATCAAGAAATGGCTGTGGCCGGTAATCATCGGTGCGCTGGCGGTGGCGGTAGTGCTGCTGGCGGTGGGGCTGAACTACGCGGTTGGGGCAGAGCGCAACGCACGCTACGTCGGCATGATGAACGTGGTGGCGGAGAAACTGTCGAAAACCATCCGATGCGTGGAGATGAACGCGGAGAACGTGTTCGACGAGGTGGCGAAGCACTTGGAGTCGCCACAGGCTGTCATCGCGGCCCTCGGCAGCAAGACCAGCCTGAACCCCGACGTCATCGGCTACTTCGCGGCCTTCGTGCCCAACTACTTCCCGCAGGAGGGCCGGTGGTTCCAGCCCTACGTGCACCAGGGCGACTCGACGGAGTTCGTGCTGACACTGGTGGGCTCGGCACGCCACGACTATACCACATCGACGTGGTACGTGCAAGGCGAAAAGGAGAAGGAGAGCTTCTGGTCGGAGCCGTATTATTACGAAGATAATCTGAACGTGGTCAGCGGCTACTACATGACGTTTGCCACGCCCATCTTCGACGCGCAGGGCCGCTTGGCATGCGTCTGCGGAGCTGACATGACGCAGGAGTGGATGATAGACCAGTTGCGGAAGATAGAGGACGAGGTGAGGAACGACGAGCTGCTGAACAATAATCGGTTGCCTGGGAACGACGATTTCTTCATCGTCATACTGAACGACGATGGAACCAGCTTCGCCCACCCCGACGGGAACATTGTCGCCATGAGTGATGAGGCGTTCGTCGCCAGCCTGAAGAAGCACGATCGCGGCGTGGCCGAACTGGAGGTGAACGGCGTGCCGTCACGTGTCTACTACACCCCACTGAAGCGCACCCACTGGTCGGTGGCCATTGTTGTAGAGAAATGAAGAAAAACGTATTCATCATGCTGAGGAGACTATACGTGGCCGCGTTAACGGCTGTTATGGCAACGCTGGCCGTAGCGGCGCAGACTTCTGATGCTGGTGGCAACGGACGGAGCAGCGAGCGCCATCCGAGTTCGCTCGGAAATGGCCGAGTCGTGACGGACGAAGATAAAGTCAACGCGACGGGCGGCGATGACCGCATCGCACAGCTGGAGAAGGAGATGTATCGCTACTACAGTTCGAACGCTACCGACAGCTTCATGCTCATCACCGACCAGCTAATAGAGGCGTGCCGCAAGGCAGGACCCAGCCAGGAGCGGCTGTTCTACAAGGCATGGTCGAACCAAGCCATCTACAGCTTCAACAGGGTAAACCGCACGCGTGGTCTGGAGCTGGCCAACCAGATTCACGACTACGCCTACCAGCACGATAGCAAGTTCGGACTTTACACGTCCACGTACGCTCTGGCCACCATGTCGTCGAGCCTGCGCCACTTTGCCCAGGCCGAGCACGAGTTCACTGAGGCCATCAACTACCAGCATCGTTTCTTCCCCGACGAGAGCGCCGCCGCCCCCTACCTCGGAATGGCGAAAATCTACGTCAATCTGGAAAAGCCCGAGAAGGTGCTCGACTGCGCCCGCAAGGCACTGGCCGAGCCCAACGTCATTCTGCAGCACAAGCTGTCAGCATGGACTTATATCTGCTTTGCGTACTCCAACGACCAATACAGCCGCGATGACTTCAACCGTGCCTACGCCGAGCGCGAGAAACTGAAGCGCGAGAACGGCCACGATGACACCTTTGGGACCATCGTCAACTACTTCTATGCCATGAAGAACGGCCGCTACGCCGAGGCCCTGGACATCGCCTCCAGCATCAAGAGCGGCAGCGACCGCCTGCAATTCATGTCCAAAGCCTACGCCAGCCTCGGCGACTACCGGCAGGCCTACCTCTACCAAGTACGCTACAAGGATTATCGCGACTCTGTCAACACCGCTGAGGTGCAGCAGATGTCCTATGAATTCGCTGCACAAATTGATGTAACACGGGCAGAAAACGAGGCCAAAGACCTGCGTCTCTCCAATAAAGACCTGCAGATACAGGGCGCCGTGCTCATCACCCTCATCACGCTCGCCTTCTCCATCTTCTACTACTTCCGCCGCCGCAAGCAGATACGGGAACTCCGCCACGCCTACAACCAACTGGCCGACACAACCACCGCTAAGGAACGTATCGACAGTGAACTGCGCATCGCACGCGATATCCAGATGTCGATGGTGCCCCGCAACTTCCCTGCATTCCCCGACCGTCGTGACATTGACCTCCACGCCACCATCGTGCCCGCCAAGGAGGTGGGCGGCGACCTCTACGACTTCTTCCTCCAGGACGACCATCTCTGTTTCTGCGTGGGCGACGTTAGTGGCAAGGGCATCCCTGCTTCGCTCACCATGGCCGTCGCTGTCAACCTGTTCCGCACCGTCGCCAAAGAGGGCTTCCCCCCTGAGGTCATCGCCACCAAGCTGAACGACACGATGTCTGCTAATAACGAGAATGCCGTCTTTGTCACCATGTTTATCGGCATCATCGACCTCAAGACCGGCCACCTCGACTATTGCAACTGCGGCCATAACGCGCCCGTCTACGGCGAGCGCCGCATGCACACCGCACAGACCGTATTCAGCTTCCTCGACGTCGAGTCCAACGTCCCCATCGGACTCTGGCCCGACTACACTTTCGTCGGAGGCCACCTCGACGACATCCGCGGCAGTTCGCTCTTCGTCTATACTGACGGCGTCAACGAGGCCGAGAACCACATGCAGGAGCAGTTCGGCGAGAAGCGTATGCTCCGTGTACTCCGCGAGTCCACACAGCCCTTCGGCGAGCGTACCCCCAAGACACGCTCCCACTTCCTCATAGACGAAATGAAATACGCCCTCGACGCGTTCGTCGACGGCGCTGAGCAGAGCGATGACCTCACCATGCTCTGCGTCAGTATCAAATAGAGGTGATAGCTAAGAATTAGGCGTGGTTCTCGCAGGGAATCCAGAGCCAGAAGGTGGAGCCACGGCCTTCGCCAGCGCTGATGACGCCGATGTCGCCTCCACAACTTTCAGCAATCGACTTACAAATGGCCAGTCCCATGCCGGTGCCCTGCACGAACTCGTTGAGCTTAACGAAGCGGTCGAACACCATCTTTTGTTTATCCTTAGGGATGCCAATGCCGGTGTCCTCGCAGTAGAGGTACATGCCGTGCTTCTCGTAGCGGTAGCCCAGTCGGACGTGGCCCTGTTCGGTAAATTTCACGGCATTGGTGACAAAGTTGGTAAGCACCTGCTGGATGCGCTCAAAGTCGAGCGTGGTGACGAAGGTGTCATATGGATTCTCCTTGATGAACTTCAGGTTCTTGACCTGCACGCGCTGCTGGAGGGTCAAGCAGATGTCGTCGAAAGCGGTGGCGAAATCGATGGTCTCGGGCTTGACGGTAAGTGTGCCGCCTTTGATGGATGAGGCCTCGATGATGTCGTTGATGAGTCGCTGCAGCATGTCACTAGAGTTGCGGATGATGCGGACGTACTCGCTGCGCTCAGGATTGTCCCTCAGTGTGTCGAGGACGCTGGTGAATCCGATGATGGCGTTCAGCGGCGTGCGCAACTCATGGGTCATCGACGCCATGAAGCCACTCTTCAATCTGACGCTCTCGTCGGCCAGCGTGGTGACAGTTTGCAGCTGTCGGCGGGCCTCCTCGAGTTTGGCGTTGTCGACGACAATGCGCATCCTGCCGTCGTCGTCCTGCTCTAAGTGGCGGTCGCTATGTTCCAGGAGGAAGGCCAAAGTCTGTTTCTTGCGCTCAATATCGGTCCTGATGGCATGCACCTCCTTGTCGTGCAGATGGCGGTCGTGGTCGCGGTTGCGGTCGTCGGTGATGTCGAGCGTGGTGATGAAATAGTTGCAGATTTCGCCCTCGCTGTTGAACAGCGGCAGGATGTAGAACTCAATGTAGCGGTTGATGCCCATCTCGGGGTAGTCCATGTGCTGGCAGACAAGCATGTCGCTCCGGCTGTCGGGCGAGTAGATGTTGCGGAACAGCGGAACATCAAACATGCAGACGGTCTCCCAGAATCGCTTGTTCTCAGGGTGTTCGTCGGTCATGCCACAGAGCTGCCGCATGTTGTCGTTGAGATCGATGAGCCAGCCGTTCTTGTCGTAGAACGACATGGCGATGAACGGGATGTTCGACAGTTGCTCGTACTTCTTGACAAGTTCGCGCTCGGCCTTGTTCTCCTCAACGTCGTGAGTGACGTCGTGGATGGCGTTGACGACGTAGGCGGGATGTCCCTCGTTGTCGAGCTCCAGGATGGCGTGGCCGTGGAAGTTGAGCCAATGGGGGGCGTCGTCGGTGGCGCTGTTGAACAGTTTGTTCAGCACAAATTGGCGCTCACGGCCGTCGGTCAGGCGCTTCATCTTCTGGGTGAACTCCTGTTGCTGGCTAGGATGGATGTGGTTTGTGAATTCCTCTAATGTCAGACCTTCCTTGGGCAGTATCTGGCCGTAGTTGTTGGTCATCCGGTCGTTCTTGATGTCATAGACCATGATGTTGAAGTTGCCCATGTGCAGGGCCTTGTACATCATGCCGTTCAACTCCGTCGATTTGCGGGCGGCGCTCTGCACGTGGGCCTTTGCCAGTCGCGCGAGGAAGTAGCAGAGGGCCGATAGCAGCAGCACGGCGATGATGATGTAATAGACCATCGGCGACGAGTGGTCGTGTACACGCTCGGGATGGAACCAGTGGTCCTGAATGGCAGCAATCTCTCCTCTCTGCTTCAGACGCGAGTACTGGTCGTCTATCTGCTCGATCAATTGCCGGTCGCGGCCGATGATATGGATTTCAGAGATGGGGATGCCCACGTCGTTGAGCACGATGCCCTCGAGGTTGAGTTCCTTGATTTTCCACTTCAGTGGCTCCTCGCCCCACACGTAGTATTTGTAGTCACCATTGAGCACGCCCATCAGCGCCACCTTAGGCGTCTGGAACTCCATGCGGCTGTTGCGCATCGTGTCGCCGTCCATGAAGTAGAAGGCGGAGTAGTCGCCGGGCTTGAAGACGGCACCATCGCGCTCCAACTGATTGAGCGACACCATGCCGACGGAATCGGAGCGCATGGCCACGCGGATGCGATTGTAGTTGACGATATTCTCCGAGAGGACGTAAGGCTCGCGACGGTAGCGGCGGGCATTGGCCAGGATGAGGTCGGCATCGCCGCGCTCGAAGGTCTTCAGGGCGATGCTCCAGTCTTTCATCACGAAGCGGCAAGGCAGGTTCAGTTCCTTCATCACAGCCTGTATCACATCGATATTGCTGCCCGAGGGCTGTCCCTTGTCGTTCAGGAACTCGTAGGGCGCCTTGTCCCAGTCGCAGACAATGACGACGGGCCGCTGCTTGGTATATGTGTCGGAGAGCTGCTGTGCCATTGACTTGATGGCAGTGGCGCTGAGCAGCAACATGATAATATATGTATATAGGCGTTTCATGGGCTAAGCGGTTTTCTTGCGTTTAATGACTGAGGCGTGACACGGAATCATGATGTAGATGGTGGTGCCCGACCCCTCTTCCGAACTGATCTCGAAAGTGCCTCCCATCTGGCTGACCAGTTCCTTGGTGATGGCCAGACCCAGACCCTTGGTGTTGTGGGCGCCGACCAGTTCCTCCTCCTGGATGCGGGTAAGCTCGGCCTCGGGGATGCCCTCGCCTGTGTCGTCGACTGAGATAATCAGTCGACGGCCGATGTAGTCGTAACGGGCCCTGACGGTGCCCCGCTTCGTATGCTGCGCGGCGTTGCACGTCACCTGTTCGATGACATGGCCAAGATTCTCGGCATCGATGTCAACGGTCAGTTGCTCGTAAGGATTCTCCACGATGTAGTTGGTGTCGGCATTCATGAATTTCATCCATCCCGTAGCGCACTGTGACTCAAACAACTCAGCGAAGTTCTGCGGCTGCCGGTTGATTTCGACCATCCGTGCCTCCAGGCGCGACAGGTAGAGGATGTTGTCAACGATGTGCAACAAGTAGTCGGCATTCTGCTGGATGACCTTACACAGTTCCGGCTCGTTGGCCGAAAAACTGTCGTCGTTGATTTGCGCCACGTGTTCAACTACGGCACTCATCGGAGTGCGAATCTCCTGCACCATGTTCTTTACGAAACTGTTCTTGGTATTCTCCACCTCCTGCACCTTTGCAGTCTGCAGATTCATTTGACGCTCAATCCAGTCCATCTCGCTAATGTCGCGCAGCATACCGCAGTACTCCATCACCTTGCTGTCGTTGTCGTGGCAGGGCTCTAAGCGGAAATACAGAATCAAGGGCCTTCCGCCCGTCGAGCGGAGGGTAGTCTTAATATTATATTCTATCACCTTGTCTTCATAATCGTCCATATCGCTCAACAGACGCATGGCCTGTCGCTGTGACTGCTCGTCGACCAGTGTCATACAACGTGTTTGCGTCAACGCATGCTGGATGGTGTCGTTACCCCGGTAGATAGTCAGTGTGTGGGAGTCGGGCGAGTAGGTGACTTTACGGATGTCGGTATCGCCGATAGCGGCGTTGAGAATCTCGATATATTGTCGTTGCTCTTCGTGCAACGCGTCAATCTTCTTCTGGCTTTCCTGCTCCTGGTCTTTGCTGCTGACCGACGTGGTGATGTCGCGACAGAAGGCGAAGACACCCAATATCTCGCCGGCATCGTCGTGGATGGTCATCAGGCGGAACTCGGTTATCATGTCGTGGCCGACGGTCTGGGTGGCCTGGTATCCGTTCACGTCTTCCAGATCCTGCATGTCGATGTTGAACATCGAATGGATGTCAACACCCTTTTCAATGATTTCCTCGGCATTGCATCCGAAGATGTCGCAGGCCTTGGGGTTGATGTTGACCAGCCTACCGTCTTTGTTGAAAAGTATAATGCCCAGAATCGGGGTGTAGAAGATGGACCAGTAGCGTAGCGTACGCTCTGCATCGAGCCGCTTCTGCTGCTGTTCCTCCGTCACGTCCTTCTTGGTGCCGATGATGACGGTGGGGTTGCCCTTCTTGTCTCGGCTCAATACAGACAGCACGATGTGGTAGTCGCGGTCGTTGGTGTCACCACCTTCCGTGTCCTTGGCACGCAGGTTCAACTCTATCTCTTTCTCTTCCTCATCGGTCTTTCTGGTCTCAGCGAGTTTGTCCAAGGCCGACTTCAGACTGACGAAATCCTCGTGACTGTATCGCTGCGAGAATTCCTCCATCGAGTACGTGTAGGCCACCTGTCCGTTGTCGTTGTGCCAGGAGAACCGGTTCGTCTTGATATCATAGGTCCAGATGTGTACCTGACTGGTCTGCAAAATCAGCGCCAGACGATTGTTGCGCTTGACGTTCTCGAGTTTTATCTTCCGGTTTTGGATATGGTAACTGATGCCATAGACGGCCATGAAGACGAGTAGCAGCAGGCCGCCGCCCAGCAGATACCACAGTCCTTTCGACTCTTCCATATCCTGCCGCTCGGGATAGAACCACTTATCCTGCAAGGGTTGTATCTTTTCATTGGTATAGAGTTTTGTATAGGTCTCGTCGAGTTTGTCGAGCAGTTGTTGGTTGTTCGACATGAACTTGTACTCTCCATGAGGCATGTTGACAGGCGTCAGTTCAAGGTCGTCGATATGGTAGCGGTTCATCAGCCATTTTAGCGAAAGGGTATTCCACACAATCTGTCCCTCGCCCTTGGCGCTGACGTCCTGAATGGCTTCGCTCATGTCCCCGACGGGAATGGCATTCTCGCCCCACCCGTATTCCAGCATTAAGTGATAGACCAGCGAACTGTCGCAGACTATTACCTGATGATTGCTTAGGTCGCGGAAGCGCTTGATGACCACCTCTTTATTCTTCGGTGTCACCACGCTTTGGGTGAAGAGTGTGACAGCATTTTTCGAGAATTTTCCAAACTCGTCGTGGAATCCTACGGCCAGTCCCAGCATAAGGTCTGATTTCCCTTCCTTCAGGTCGCGGAAGGCTTCCGACGACGGTTTCAGCCTGATCACATAGGGAATGTCCAGCTCCTTCATGATGAGCCGAATCAAGTCGACGTTGAAGCCGTCGGGGTCGCCGTTGTCGTTCAGAAACGAGTAGGGCCACAGGTCCCATACATCTTCATAAATCAGCGGATTGTTCACTGAGAAGACCCGTGTGGTGTCCGATTGGGCAAATGCTACTGCCAATGAGAAATGTACAGAGAACAGTAGCATCATTACTCTCTTGTACCATGATATTTTGTGGCATGTGGTTTTATGCATATCGTACATCTGTTTGAAAAACACCTAAATCACTGCAAACGGTGCAAGCCTGCCGAGGCGCCGCCCGTTCTCGCACGCTTTCGCGTGCAAAGATACAAAAAATCCAGCAAACTCCGTCTATTAATGACATTAAAAATGTGGTAAAATTTGGTTTCGCCCCATTTTTGCCTCAAAGGTACGACGAATACTCGACGACGACATTCCTGAAGTGATGAGAATATTCATCGTTGACGGTAAAGAGACAGGCGGGGGACAGACGACGGATATCGGCCAGTTCAACAGCCGTACCGGAGAAATCCGCCTGAACCACACAGATTGCACCTACGACCTCCAGGGCCGAAAGCTCAGCGGCATGCCCACAAAGAAGGGCGTGTATATTACAAATGGAGTTAAACGAGTGATTAAATAAAAACAACAATAAGGATATGAAAAACGAAACCGAACAGAAAAAAGGATACACTGCCCCCGCCATGAGGGTGATTGAACTCAAACATCAGGCACGGCTGATGGAATCATCACCGACTGATCCTCCATCATATGACTATGAATTGAACTAAATAGACAAAGGATGTGGAAGCCCCCCGGTTTCCACATCTTTTTTGCTAATATTTGAAATTAAGTGATTTGTGCAAGTCGCGCTTGCAAAAATGGAAGATGTCAGGTACCTTCCCCTGACATCTTTTGGTATGATTAGCTCTGAACCATACTACTTATAATCCCAAAAGAAGCCCCGGCTTGCATCTGCAGGTCGGGGCTATTCTTGTTTTGAGTTTTTTAAAGCTATGCTATCAAGCACTCTGTTACGAGACCTCGATGGCCTTGGTGACCTTCTGCTTCGGCTCGGCCTTCGGCATGGTGATAGTCAGGATGCCGTCCTCCACCTTGGCAGAGATCTGGTCTTTCATGACATCATCCGGCAGCGTGTAGTTCTGCTCGTAGTTCGAGTAGCTGAACTCGCGGCGCAGATAGTGGTGGTGCTTGTCCTCATGCTTGTGCTCGGCCTTGTTCTCGATGGCGATGGTCAGGTTGCCCTCGTCGTTGATGCTG
>JAGBLC010000195.1 GCA_017635615.1 Prevotella sp. | reverse complement strand
TAGGATGAACCTAAGACCAACAAACGTTATTAGTAGTAGCGACAGGAAAGAATTACGCAACACCACCTTTAGGGCAGAAATATTATTACTTTTATTGTCTTTGAGAGTACCTCCAAATAATGATTTGAAGAAAGACGAGCCAAATAACAACTCATTAACCAAATAATAAAAAGAATTTATAAGAACAAACCATATAGTCATTGTTAGGTCTAAATTCATACACGTTTGTTTCCCATTTTTTGCCCAATCGTCAGCTTCTCTTTCTTGATAATACACAGAGGTGTTTATAGATTTCGAACTTTGATTGTCTGAAGCGAAATCAATACTTTTATAATGAGATGGCGGTATTGACATTAATCCCACATACCGTCCCATATAGCCAGACGCTGTGAATGGTGTGTATTGTACAAATAACATAGCCAAAATAAAGATAATCAAAATGGCTATTTTATCAAGCATGCTAGCAATGAAACGTTTCGACAATGGCATCATAACAATTAACATTTGTGCCAAGCAGACTCCCATTGAATGGCAGATATCAAGATTACGATAGCTACACATAAAAAGACGTGGGAATCTCCTGTCACCTGACCACTCTCAAACCCTCTGGCATTGCACATTAGTCGATACGAGTAACACCGAAGCCCACGTCGACATACATTTAAACGGCTATAACTGAATCGATGCCAATGATGGATGTCAGCAAGTCATTGCCGTATGTTACATTTTCATGGACGTCATTGTTGCTTTGAAGTTTGACAACTGTTTGGGAATAGCCAGTTTCCCGAGAGTCAAGCCTAAGCGTCAAGAACTCGCATTTTAGTGCTTGCCCTATACAAGAACGCCTTTCCTACATATAGGTTCCCGTCCCCGCAGCCTCCACTCTTGCTTGGCTTAAGTATTCTTGCTTCCCTCTGATAGCAAGTGCAAAGCCTACTGGTAACAAACCAACGAACTGGAGCGGTTCAGAAAAACGATGCAAAGATACGATTTTTTTAGAAATCTACATAATAACATTCAAAAAAAAAGGCTTTTATAATTTATTATTCGCAGAATCTGTAAACAAAAAAATCCGAACCGCCAAGCGATTCGGAAAAAATGTTTGTTATTTTGGCAAATAAACGCTATTTCTTAGATTACAGCCTATTTGTCAGTGTTTTCGGATTCTGCAAAGAATCCCATATGTCTACAATGTATACCGTATCCGTATCTTGCTCATAGAAATAGACAATTTTGAATCGTTTCATGATAAGACAACTTCTATACCGAACCTTTCTGTCACACAACAATGGCTCTGGTGAGAAAGATTCAGGGAACAGACGTAACCTCTTGTCTATGGAAACCATTTCGTCTATCCATTTTTCACTAGTCTTTCGCCCAAACTCATATCTGGCAAAGTCAACATGATCATTGAACAACTGCCAAGCAGACTCATGCCACTTTACGACAACCATAGATGTTCTTTCTTCATGGATTCGGCAAAGTCGTCTACTTGAACCCATTTCTCGTTGTTGTGTAAATCTGCCTCGGCGGAATCTATTCTCTTGTTCATCTCCTCTGTTGAATAAGGCCCAAGCCCTGGATCATACGAATGGGGATAGGAGAATACTCTTTCCGCATTCTGATTGATGCAAGCCGCACTCATTGCCAATGAGGGTTCGCTAGCCATATCTGTTTGGATATGAAGATCCTTGATTTCTTCAGTCATACTATACTGCGTTAAGTTGTTTGCAAATGTAAGCATAATAATCCGAACCGCCAAGCAATTCGGATATTATCTTTCGAAAAACAGTAAATTGATGATGAATTATTTGGTAATACCGAGAAAAAGCCCTATCTTTACAGCCACCATGCCATCTGATAAAAAAAATGCAGGGGAGGTGTCACAAAACGGCACCCTTTTGCGTATATAAGGTAAAACAACGATTGAATGACAGAAGAGCAGTATCAGGAAGAAGTGGTCGCGATGAGGGCCAGGCTGATGATGACGGCACGGCGCTATCTGACCAACGACGAGGCTGAAGACACGGTGCAGGATGTGCTGCTGCGCCTGTGGCAGATGTTGCCCGAGCTGCACAGTCCGATGGAGCCTCTGGCACACATCCTGGTGCGCAACTATTCTGTCGACCGACTGCGGCGAAAGCGCCCTACCCTACAGCTCAGCGAGGTCGCCGATGCTACTGACAGCAAGACCGGGAGCGAGCGAGCCGAACGCATCATGGCCATCATCAGCAGGCTGCCTGCCATGCAGCAAACCATCTTCCGTCTGCGCCACATCGAAGGGATGGAGACGAGAGACATCGCCCTGCTGATGGGGAGCACGGAGGCTGCGGTAAGGAAGTCGCTCAGCCGGGCCCGACAATCCATCATCCGAAGATACAACGACCATAAGTAAAAACGATATGAACAACCTATCAGAAACGAGAAAGCTGGCCAGCCGCTTCATGGAGGGCGACACCTCGGTAGAAGAGGAGCGCAGGCTGAACAGACTGCTTCAAAAGGAGCAGCTGCCCGCCGACCTGCTGCCCCTACGCGAGATGATGGCCGACCTGGCGTGCATAGCCAGTCAGCAGGCGCCGCACAGAACGCTCTGGACGACACGCTTGCGCCGCATAGCCGCTGCGGCAGCAGTAGTGGTCGCCATCGGCGGTGCTGCCCTGTGGTGGAACCATCGCCATCAAAACGAGTGCGTAGCCTATATCTACGGCAAGCGGTGCACCGACCGCGAGGTGGTACTCGGAGAGATGCACAAGAGCCTGAACATCATTGCCGAAGGCGAGAAGAGCGATGCCGACCAGATGCTCAACGACATGTTTGACCTATAAAAAAACAACATAGCCACTATGACAAGAATACTGACAACAATCATCATGCTCATCGTCTCGCTGGCGATGCAAGCCCAGCAGGGGCTGCCCATCAACAAGCTCTTCGCGGGCGACATCGTTCCGCAGGAAGAGATGGTGGAGACACGCATCAAGGGTAAGGAGATAGCCAAATACCAGCTGTCGTACTTCCGCAGCCTGCGCTTCGAAGCCGGCAAGTCTGATGTGGAGCAAATCAGGGCGCTGCTGGAAACGGGCAAGCATCAAGACATGTATTTCCGCTCGGACAAACCGTCGAAGACGCTCACCATCATGGTGCAGTTCATGCCGCAAGGTCAGCTCAACCGCTTTGCCTGTATGAAGGTGAGAAACACCAACAAGACCATCGAGAACGTGACGGTCATCTACATGGAAGGACGGCTCGACTCGCTCGAAAAGCTCCAGGGTATTATCAATAATCAAAAATAAAAACAATCAGAAGATGAACAAGATTCTTTTATTGTTGGCCATGATGTTGCCCATTGCAACACATGCCGAGACTGCCGACGGCGACACGGTGGTCATCAAGAAACCGCGCGAGGTGACGGTCATCACGAACGACTCGCTGCAGCAGATTGTCGTCAAAGGGCGCTACGGCGACGAGGGATATGTCTACAGGAACAGCATCCAGATTGTCGACTCCAACTATGTGAGCACCACCACCGTCGACCACGAGCTGCGGGGCTTGATGCCCAGGATGAACGTGGCATCCATCGACAGCATGGGGAAAGGCGTCAAGATGGAAGTGATGTTCCGGATGGGATGGGGGATCGTTGAGCCGAAGTCGGACGGGGCCGATATGGACTTCACGACGAACAACTCGGGCGAGATATGGTTCTCGCCGCTGACGCTCAACGTCTATCTCAACAGGAGCCAGCACGACCTCTTGTCGTGCGGGCTGGGCTTCAACTGGCGCAACTACCGCATGGACGGCTATGATCGTTTTATGAAAGACGAGAACGGCAATGTCCGCCTGGGCGACTATCCCGAAGGCGCCAAGCCGAAGTTCTCACGCATCAAGGTGTTCTCCATCACGAGTAGCCTGCTCTACGAGCACAACTTCGGCAACAGCTTCGGCCTCGGCCTCGGCATTGTCAGCAACTGGAACACCTATGCGAGCATCAAGACTCGCTACAAGACAGGCAACACGAAACATAAGGAGGTGGAGAAACACATCGGACAGCGCCGCTTCACGCTCGACTACATGGCCGTCATTCGGACGCCTGCTCTCGACTTCTATCTGAAATACAGTCCGCAGAGTGTGCTGAAGGATTCCGGCGTGAAGTTCCATTCCCTGACGTTCGGCCTCTGCTTATAGCTTAGCCATCAACTTAGCATCTTACATACATACGTTTCAACTGGTCATGGCGGAGGCAATAGCTTCCGCCATACCATATTTTCAGTTTTTTTGTGTTCAGAATTTGGACGATTCGCCAATAATCACTACCTTTGCGGCCGCTATGCCTTGCATGGCATGGTCTACATGTGATTTTCCGAATTCTAAAACAAAATGGCATACCAAGACATTATAGATAAGGTATATCGGGATGTGCAGCCCTACGCGGGAGAAGGTCGCCAGGCTGACTATATCCCCGCTCTGGCAGAAGTGGATCCCGAACAGTTCGGCATGTGCATCGAATCGGTACGCGACGATGAGACAGCCTGTGTGGGCGATGCCGATGTGCGATTCTCCATCCAGAGCATCTCGAAGGTGTTCATGCTGGCAATGTGCCTGAGTCTGGAAGGCGACCAGCTCTGGCAGCGTATGGGCAAGGAGCCCAGCGGCAATGCGTTCAACTCGCTTGTGCAGCTGGAGTATGAGCATGGCAAGCCCCGCAACCCCTTCATCAATGCGGGGGCATTGGTGATGGCCGACGTGCTCATCAGCCGTCTGGGCAATCCGGAGAGCCAGTTTATCAACTTCGTGCGACAGCTCTGTGGCAGCACCGTCGACTACAACCACGAGGTGGCACGCTCGGAGATGCGCACCGCCTATCTCAACACGGCCATCGCCAACCTGCTGAAGCATCACGGCAACATACAGAACCACATCCGCGACGTGCTCCACTTCTACTTCCTCTGCTGCTCCGTCGAGATGTCGTGCCGCGAACTGGCCCACGCTTTCCGACCCTTTGCCGACCATCATGCAGCGTTCGCCTTTGGCGATGTCTGTCTGACCGACTCACAGGTGAAGCGCATCAACGCCATCATGCAGACCTGCGGCTTCTACGACGAGGCGGGCGAGTTCTCTTATCTCGTTGGCCTGCCCGGCAAGAGCGGTGTGGGTGGTGGTATCGCTGCTGTCCATCCGCGACGCTACTCAGTAGCCGTGTGGAGTCCGCGCCTGAACGACAAAGGCAACTCTGTGATGGGGATGAAAGCCTTAGAGATGCTCACGACAGAGTCGGAGCAGTCCATCTTCTGACAGCTAAACAATGTTAAATCGTTCTGCCTTGATGCAAGACTTTTGAGGGTCGGCTGTTTAGACAACAGTCAAAAAAACCACAAAACGTAAAAAACAATGAGAGTAAGATTCAACCGTTGGTACAACACCCTGATAGCCTCGCTGCTGGCTATGCTGGGCTTCGATTCGTGCAGCAACGTGACAGATGCCTACGAATATGGGGCTCCCTACGCTACCTACCAGATACGCGGCACGGTGACCGACGAGGAGGGCAACCCCATTCCCGGCATCAAGGGGCGGTTAGGCGTAGTGATAACGAACCCCGACGTGTCGTCAACGCTCTATGTAGCGCATGGCGACTCTGCCGTGACCGACAGCGAAGGCCATCTCATCATCGACAACATCAGCGAGCGGACGCACTATCTCGTTCCGGGGCGGACGGTTGTCGAGCTGAAAGACGAAGACGGCGAGGCCAACGGGGGCGACTTCTCGGCCGACACGCTAAACTTCGACGATATGAAGAAGACGCAGCTGGAGAAAGGCGACGGCTGGTATCAGGGCAAGTTTGAATATTCGTTCACCCAGAAGCTGAACAAGAAGAAATAGTATTGTCTGAACTCCTGAACTCCTGAACTCCTGAAAATAATCAATGAAGACAACACCGCTCACCCTTCGACGTAAGGTAGCTCTCGAGCTGCATCGGCAGATCGTGAACAACACCATCCGCGAGCATCCGCTACGCCAGCTCTTCTGGGAGTGTACGCTGCGCTGCAACCTGCATTGCCGCCATTGCGGCAGCGACTGCAAGGTGAAGAACGAACAGCAAGACATGCCGCGCGAGGACTTCTTCCGCGTACTCGACAGCGTGGCACGCCGCTGCGATCCGCACCAGGTTTTCGTCGTCGTGTCGGGTGGCGAACCGCTGATGCGCGACGACCTGGAACTCTGCGGCCGTGGTATCTACGAGAGGGGCTTCCCCTGGGGGATGGTGTGCAACGGACTCTATCTCACACCGGAGCGTTTCCGTGCGCTTGTCGATGCCGGCCTGCACAGCATCACCATCAGTCTCGACGGCTTGGAGGCCGACCACAACTGGATGCGCGGCCATCGGGACAGCTTCCGTATGGTAGACCAAGCCATCGATATGCTGGTCAGCTCTGGCATCTTGTTCGACATCGTCACCTGTGTCAACCAGCGCAACTACGCGAAGCTCGACGACATCAAGGAATATCTCATCAGCAAAGGGGTACGACGATGGCGTGTCTTCAGCATCTTTCCCGTTGGAAGGGCTGCCGACGACCCGCTGATGCGACTCACCGACGAACAGTTCCGGGGGATGTTCGACTTCATCAAACGCACCCGACAGGAGGGGCGCATCCGCGTAGACTATGGTTGCGAGGGATTCTTGGGCAACTACGAAGGCGATGTGCG
>JAGBLC010000018.1 GCA_017635615.1 Prevotella sp. | reverse complement strand
AATTACCAAAGCATTCAATTCTCTAATCTGAAACCGATTGCCTATGAAACGTTATCTCTTTTTGGCTTTGTCCATCATGTTGCTTGGCGGAACGCTTCAAGCACAGCCGCAGATAGTGGCCCACCGAGGCTACTGGCGCACCAGTGGCAGCGCTCAGAACTCGCTGACATCTCTGCAGAAAGCTGCCGACCTGGGACTCTGGGGCAGCGAGTTCGATGTGTGGATTACTGCCGACGGTGTGCCTGTCGTGTTCCACGACGACAGTTTCGACAACATGCGCATTGAGGACACACCCTATGCCATGCTCATGAACCACCGGCTCGCCAACGGTGAGTTCCTCCCTACCCTACAGCAGTATCTGCAGTTGGGGAAACGTCTGACAGACATCCAGCTGGTTCTGGAAATCAAGCCCCACAAGACAGCCGAACGCGAGCTACGCATCGTGAAGGCCTGTGTGGAATTGGCGCAGATGCTGGAAATAGAGGAGCGGGTGGACTATATCTCCTTCAGCCGGTATATCTGCGAACAGCTTCACCAGCTGTCGCCCCACAGCAAGGTGGCCTATCTCAACGGCGACCTGCCGCCTGCCGTGCTGAAGGAGATGGGGCTAACGGGTATCGACTATCACTTCAGCCACTACGAGAACAATCCCCAATGGGTGGAACAGGCTAAGCGTATGGGGCTTGAGGTGAACGTCTGGACGGTAGATGGTGAGGAAGGTCTGACGAAATATGCCCACACCAAGGGCATCGACCTCATCACGACCAACGACCCGGAAATACTCCAGTCGATATTAGCCGGGGAGCAGTGATGCCCCCCTGAAACAACAAAGAGGAGCGTTTGCTCCTCTTTATTCCATGATGCGTTGTGATTGACTTCGTAATCTCGTTGGGATTGACTCCGTCCATCCCCTACCCTGCCACGGGCTGATCACCGAAAATGTATTTTCGTGATCCCGTTGGGATTCAAACCCAAGACCTTCAGAACCGGAATCTGACGCTCTATTCAGCTAAGCTACGGGACCAGCGGGCATCAAATGCGGTGCAAAGGTACTAAATTATTCAGAATTCACGATTCATAATTCATAATTATTTAGAACTTTAACTTTGTTTATTGGTTTACCTGTGGCCACCGAAGTGTCCACTGCCATGCGAGCCGCCGCCATGCGAGCCACCGCTGTGTGAACCTCCACTATGGGAAGGACCGCTGCTGCGCGATACTGAAGCGGGACGTGAAGAACTGCTGCTGCGCGAAACAGAGCTCGAACGAGGTGCGCTGCCGACACGTGATCCATAGCTGCTGCTTGAACCGCTGTGGCGCGAAGGACTGCTGCTCACGCTACCGGTTGAGCGGTGAGATGAACCATTCGACATCGAGGGGCGTATGCGCTCCGTGCTGCGATTGACGGTCGACGGCCGGGAAGTCTCCTTGCCAGGCTGGAAGGTGCGGTTGGGGTTAGAGAATGAGCCCCTTTCCTTGCCATTCACTCTGCCGTGATGCGTCTCCGAGCCCTGACGGGTGCTGCTCGGACGGTTGCCGAAGTTGCTGCCGCGGTTGCCGCCGAAGTTGCCTCCACGATTGCCACCGAAGTTGCCGCCATTGTCTTGGTGCCCGCCGACATTGTGTCCACGTGTGCCGACATCGCCTTTGCGCTCCAAGCCTTTTCCACCCTTCGGACGCTCGAAGTGTCCGCCGCGGTCGTGATAGTCGCCACGGTCGAATCCGTTGCGCATACCGAAGCCGTGGTTGTTGGTGCCATGACGATGACCTCTGCCGAACTCACGTCCGTGATACCAGCTGCGTCCGCCGTTCATGCGCCAGCTGTGTCCGCCGTGGTAGGTCATATAGAAGTGGGGCCGTCCGAAGTAGAAATAGGTGCGATAGGGATAGCGGGCATAGATGCCGAAGTGCCAGTAGCCAGCCTCCCAATAGAGCGGACGGTAGAAGTAGCGTGCCTCGAGATAGGCGCGATACTGCCAGTCGAGCAGGATATAGCTGAGGTCGAGGTTGCGGCGCTCCCAGTAGAGGCCATAGAGGTCGTCGACGCGGTCGACACTCATCAGGTAGTCGAGGTTAATCTCGTAAGCTGCCTCATACTGATCCTCGGTGAGGTTCAGCTCGTAAGCCATCTTGTCGGTCAGGAACAAAGCCTGGTCGCGTGCCTGCTCGTAGCTCATTGCCTGTGCTGCGCCTGCCATCATGAGCAGTGCCATCAGCGTGATCATCATTCTCTTCATAGTGGTATGTTTTTTTGTTTGTTAATACTCTTGATGAACTTTCACGCTGCAAAATTGCGAAGAAAAAATGGTATATCCAAAGGATTTTCCCTACATCGTCGGGGAAATCCCCTAAAGTTGAGAAGTTAGAAGGTGGAAGGCTGACGTAGGATGGGTTCCTTCGGAAGGGAGAAGGGAGAAGGGAGAAGGTGGAGGGTTGACGTAGGATGGGTTCAGAATACGGTGGCGTGCTCGCCGCGACGGGCAATGGCGGCGTTGAGCAGCACGTGGAACGCAGCATAGCAGGCCACATCAGCGACGACGATGACAGTGGCACTCACCAGCTGGTGGAGCAGCCCGTTGGCCAGGCAGAAGAAGAGCGCCAGGGCCACGACGACGAGCAGGGCCTGATGGTGGGTCAGTCCGGCTCGGAGCAGCTTGTGATGGATATGGTTCTTGTCAGGCTCGATGGGCGAACGTCGGTGCCACAGCCTGACGAAGGCCACGCGGCAGCTGTCGAGCACGGGCACGGCAACGAGCGTGAAGGCCATGAGGATGTTCTGGTCGCTGTAGGTGATGCTGGTGTTCGACGACGGCACGGTGAGCTTCAGGCAGAAGAAGGCCAGGATGAACCCGATGCTGAGCGACCCGGTGTCGCCCATGAAGATTTTTCGGTTCCGGTTGACATCGCCAAACATATTATAATATAGGTAGGCAAGGATGACGCCTATCATCGAAGCGATGAGCACGACGAAGTACCACAGTCCGCAGTGGGCGAAGGCGAGCATGAAGCCGGCCAGGGCGATGATAGACAGCGAGCCGGCCAGTCCGTCGATGCCGTCGATGAGATTGATGGCATTAGAGATGAACACGACGATGCCGATGGTAATCAACGTACCTATCCACCACGACACCTCGCCGATGCCGAAGAAGCCGTAGAGATTGGTGAGGTAGAGTCCGGAGAGAGGTAGTGCCGAAGCGGCCAGTATCTGCACGACGAGCTTGTTGAGAGCTTTCAGTCCGACAATGTCGTCGACAAGTCCGGTGATATAGATGGCGATGGCACCGAGCAAGAAATAGATGGTCCACAGGCTCAGCTCGACGCGCGTCACCCCCTGCCAGCGTGCCATGCAGAAGGCGATGATACATCCCACCAGCACACTGGGCAGGAACACCACGCCTCCCATCCTGGGGACGGCGCGCTTATGCACCTTCCTGTAATTCGGCAAATCATAGAGCCCCTTGCGCTTGCAGAAGTCGAGCACCAGCGGGATGGTAAGAATCCCACAGGCCATGCTGCCTACCAGGGCGATGATGGTAAGTACGACGTAGCTGTCCATATCTCTTCTTCGCGTGTCTTTTTCTATCTAACTCCGATTTTTCCTATTTATTGCATCTATGCCTTCCTTTTTTGTTTATCAAAACCTAATTTAACATATTGCAAGGTTAATAAGGTTTAAAAACAAGCTATTGCTCATGGCAGAACAGGAAATATTCAGTAATTTTGCAGATACAAAATACTGTGAATCTTTATCCGCAAGAGAACGAGAATTAGAATGTATTTAACAATAAAAACAATTGGCTTATGAAAAAAATGAAATTCTATTTCGCTTTGGCACTCGCCCTATTGGGCATCGGGAGTGTCGCGAATGCTGACGAGTTGACCGTGTATGACGGGACTAACTCTAATGAGTATGTTCCAGTTTATGGCAACTGGGCAGATGCGTATCTAAAAAGCGAATTTGTCATTCCGGCTACAGATTTGGCCGACATGAATGGTGCAACAATTTCTGCCTTGAAATTCTATTTTAAAGAAGCACCTTCCAAACAATGGACTGGCACATTTCAGGTGTTTTTAAAAGAAGTGCCAGCTACTACAATGAGTTCTTTTTCGGGAATTGATGGAGCTACTATAGTTTACGAAGGAACTTTTAATGTTGTTTCTTCTCAACTTCCAATTGAATTTACTTCAGATTATGAATATCAGGGTGGCAATTTGTTAGTAGGTGTCTATCAGACTGTTAAAGGTAATTATGCATCATCCTCATTTTACGGAGTAGGCCAGAGTTATACTTCTGCTGTTAGCGGATACAATTCAACTTCGTTGGAAAATGTGTCTGCTACAGGTAGAGCTTTCATTCCCAAAACTACCTTTACCTATGAAATTGCAGCTGAAGGACCTGCATTCAAGGTTAAAGGTTTCAACACAGGTGATTCTTTCCAATATCCTGGACTTGTTGACCCCAAAACGGCTACAACATTTACACTGAGAAATCCCGGAACAGAACCTGTAACGGTGAGCATAGCAACCACTGGCAGTTTCTCGACAGAAGAAACGAATGTAGAGATTGGTGCAAAAGGGGAGGTAAACATCTCCGTGGCTGCTCCTGAAGCTTTCGGTACTTCTACGGGAACCGTTGTGTTCACCCCATCTGCAGGACTCGATGCTGTGACAATCAATCTTAGTGCAACGGTGAAAGACCCGAGCAAGATGTTCGTCGACTTCTCTGATGGAGCTCTTCCTGAAGACTGGAAGTATACTCAGTATAGTTCTTCTTATAATTGGGTGTATACCAAAGACGATGAGCTGGGAGGTTATGCAAGCTATAAAGGAAGTAGCCAATCATACAAGGGAACTCTGACTTCGCCAGTGCTATCTTTTGAAGAAAACGAACAACTTTATTTCAAAACATCAAAATATTCATCTTCTACTTATGCAAGTCCAAGTGTCACCATCCAGACCTCAACCGATGGCGAGACCTTTACAGACCTACAGACCTTTACAGATGATGTTTATGGCACATGGAAGGAACGTTTGGTAACAATCCCTTCTGGAACGAAGTACATCCGTTTCAGTGGCTGGTATTTCAACGTCACCCACATCTATGGTGGTAAAATTCTGACTGGTGCCAAGTTTGTCATTAATACGAAGAACGGTCAGGAATTGAATTTTGGCATGCAAGAACAGAATGCCGAGGCAACGAAGACTTATACTATTACTAATAATGGCAGTGAAGCTTTGACAGTAAGTATAGTTGCACCAGAGGTTGTAACGGTATCATCTTCTGAAATGAGTATTCCTGCAAAAGAGTCTACAGAGTTGACAATCACCCTGAATACGACTACTGCTGGAGCAAAGAACGGAACAGTAGAGCTGACAACAAACGCTATCGATGTCACTTCGTTCTCAATACCTGTTGCTGGTTATGTAATGGATCCTGAGCTTTTCACCGAGACCTTCGACGGCAATGCCCTGCCCGACGGATGGACAATGGAAAGCGGAAGTACATATACATCGTATAAATGGACTATTAGCGACGGTATGGCATCGGCGACAAGCAGCAATGCACGTCTCATTACTCCTTCGCTCACCGTTGCCGAAGGCGAGAAAATGGCTATTGAAGCAAAAAGCTATGGCGCAGGACTGAGCCATTCACTTCCCATCTATGTCTCGAAGAATGGAGGTGAGTACACCCTCCATACCACTATTACCGATTTGGCAGACGACTTCAAGGTATTCTATATCGAAGGTCTTGAGGCTGGCAACTACCAGATTCGTTTCGATGGTAATAGTGTAGCCCTGGGAGCTGTTAATGGTTTCCGCCTAAATCCAAACAACCCCCTCATGGAAATGGTTTCCACCGAGGCTGCTGCCTTTGGTAAGGTGACGGCAAATGCTTCGAAGACCTACACCGTGAAGAACGTGGGTACGGGCGAGCTGACCGTGAACATTGCTTCTGACAACGAAGCCTTCACCGTTGAACCTGCTCAGCTGGTCATCACCGACGAGCCGAAGGACTTTACCGTGACCTTCAACTACACCGAAGGCAACTACGGCAACTTCACCGCCAACATCACCGTCACCCCGACCTACAACGAGGTTGCCAAGGTGACCATCGCCGCTTCTGCCAAGGCTATGGATCCGAATGCATGGGATGAAGACTTCGAAGGCGGAGTAATGCCTATCGGATGGGAAGCAAGCAACTTCTCAGTAACAACAAAGTCTTACACAACCAATCCGAACACGACCTCTCTTGCAATAGCTTCGGCTCAAGGCGCTACACTCGTTACTCCGCGTTTGGAAGCCAAGACTGGTGACGTCCTGATGTGGGAGGCTTACTGCGACTGGAGCGATGAAGGATTTACAGTAGAATACTCAACTGACGACAAGGCAACATGGACAGCCATCGAAGGCTACAATCCTTACACACCTCAGAATGACGGTATTACCACAAGAGGAGCGAAGAAAGACATGTCGTTCAAGGCTCCCGCTGACGGTTTCTACTATCTGCGCTTCACCTCTTCTTATAGCGGCAACGGCGTTGACAACTTCAACGGCTTCAAATTGGCTCTAAAGGAGCATGATGCTACAATCTCCAACTTGGATATCCGCTCATCCTTCACGCAGTACACTGACCATCAGGTGAGCGTCACCGTGAAGGAAATGGTGGGCAAGGATGAGGAAATGACCGCCAAGTTCTTCATCAACGGCACACAGTATGGTGAATCAGTGACTGAGACCGTCCCCGCCGGTGGCGAGAAAGAGTTTGTCGTTGCCGTCCGTTTGAACGAGGTCATCAGCGGCGATGCCTACTTCGTGGTGTCCAACGAAAATCTGGAACTCACTTCAGAAAAAGTGGCTATTACAACAAATCCTGCTGTTGTCCTTGATGAAACGGTAGCACTTGAGGAGATGCCTTCGGGTTATCAGGACAAGGTTGTGGTGAAATACACTGCCAAGAAAGGTTGGAACACTATCTGCCTGCCGTTCGCACTCACAGACGAAAACCTGACGGCATTGTTCGGAGAAGGCTATAAGGTATATGAGTTCTATCAGTATAAGGATGGAGAACTCGGCTTCAGAATTGCCAGCCGCCGCTATGCAGGCTATCCTTACATCGTCTACTGTGAGACTGTTCCTACTATCGAGGAACCTGGCTATCTTGAGACATACGTCAGCTTTACTTCATCTGAGAAATACGACGAATACAACGGTGCTCGCTTCCAGGGTACCTTCGCCCCGATGCCTACCGGCACGATGGAGGGCAAGTATGGTGTGACACCTGCCGGAAAGATTCAGAAGGGTGGTGCCAATGCCTGGATGAAGGGCTACCGCGCCTACTTCGAGCTGCCCGAGGATGTCAATCCGTCGAAGCTCGCCATCACCATCGACGGCCAGACCATCGCAACCGGCATCGATGCCGTGGAGATGCTCAACGAGCTCAACGGCAATGTCTACGACCTGCAGGGCCGCAAGGTGAACAGCGCCAAGAAGGGTATCTTCATCCAGAATGGCAAGAAGATAGTTGTTAAGTAAATCATTATTCATAACACATTCGTGGCTGGCAACGACCACGAATGTGTCAAACAAAGAAAAACAGAACAGAAGAAAAATGAAAAAAGCATATTTGATGCCCAGCATCGAGATAACAGAGATTGAATCGGACATCGTCCTCGCTGGAGCCAGCAAACTCGATCCCAACGAAGACAATCAGACGGTGACGCCTTCTGATGAGGAGTACGACGGCGAGTTCAGCAGCAAGCGTAACCACCACCAGACGTGGGACGACTTCGACGACGAGGAAGAATACTAAACATCTCATTGATTGTGAAAGCGTGGAGCCACACATGCTGGCCCCACGCTTTTATAGGTCTTAATAAAAAACATCACCAATGAACAAAAGAACAACACTCTGCGCTCTGCTGGCGTCGGCCATGCTGACCTGCTCAGCACAGAACGCAGCAACAACCATCACACCGACAAGACCGGGCAGCAATCAGATGCCTGCACTACCGACGATGCCGTACCAACCCACTGTGGGCAAACTCGCCATCGGCAGCACAATGGCCATGCCGCGCCACGAAGAGGAGGCCGACCTGCAGGCCGATTTCAGCATCCAGGGCGGACAGTCGCAGGTGGAGGTGTGGAGCGAGAACTTCGACACAGACCTGAGCCAGTGGGACATCAACAACGAGGTGAAAGACGGCTGGGGACCCATCACCGTAGAGCTCGCCTCGACATCGAGCAAGAAAGTGCCCTTCAACACCTACGACGCGGACGATGTCACCTCGCTGCACATCGAGGGCGACTACCGTGTGAGCAAGCGCAACATGGCCTACGTGACGAGCGGCGACATCGCCGTGCCGCAGAACGCCATACTGCATGCCTTCGTCGGCTACTCCGAATGGGAGGAGTGCGCCCTCTTCATCACCGTCTCTACCGACAACTTCGAGACGGAGACCGAACTCTGGAACAGCATGAACTGCGGCATCACCGGATGGCACTGGCAGGAAATCAACAGCGACCTCAGCCCGTTTGCCGGACAGACGATAAAACTTCGCCTGACCTACGGCGAAGGAACGAAGAACAACTACGGTGTGGGTGGCTATATGGGCGACTTCTACGTAGACGGTCTCTCCATCACCGGCGTGCAGAGCGTGCAGGAAGTGAGCGTCAAGACGGGCGACATCATCCAGATGGCCGACCTCTCTATGGGCAACATCGCCCGGTGGGAGTGGCTCTTCCCCGGTGGCACGCCTGCAGAGAGCACAGACCAGAACCCCACGGTCTACTACGAAAAGGCAGGCGAATATGACGTAACGCTCAACGTCTACGATGCCGACGAGCAGATGGCCTCCATCACGAAGCTGGGCTTCGTCAAGGTGGAAGGACAAGAGCCCGTTGCAGGAATAGCGTTCCCCGCCGGCTTCCGCGACCTCAACACCCGCATGCGGATGGTCGCCCCCTTTGCCGAGGTGGAATACAAGGATGCCTCTGCGGGCTTCCCCGACCAGTATTCGTGGACGTTCTACACGCCCTACGACCTGGAGCACGGAGGAGCCTTCTTCCAGCCTGACACCATCTACACCACCCGCGACGTGAAGGTTCGGCATGAACGCCTCGACAAGAACTACGTGCTGCACATCGCCCAAAACGACCTGGGCTACGCTTACGTCGAGGACAGCGTCAGCGTGAAGTTCGACGCACTGGTGACCAACTTCCTGCCGACGGACGGCTATCAGACCAACTTCGTCGACGGCGACCTGACCATGCCCGGAGCCAACAAGATGGGCATCACGGCATGGGCTGAGCGCTTCTCGAAACCCTCTGTGCCCGTCGTGCTCGAAGGCATGTACGTCAACTTCACGAAGGCCACACCCGGCGACGACCTGATGAACCAGATAGCATCGGTAGACTTCTCGCTCTACACCAGCGAGAACGGACTGCCCGGCGAGCCCATCGCCCTGCTCGACTCGTGGACCATGACCGAGCTGAACTACGCCATGACCACCAACAGCGGCATCGTCACGGTGGAGCTGTCAGCCCCCATCGTCATCGACCAGGAGGTGTTTGTCGTCATCGACGGCATACCCGAGAAAGCCGACGACCTGGAGTGCGCCATCGCTATGGCACCCCTGCGCAGCGAGGGCAACACGGCCTACATGCTGAACAAGGGCACGTGGCGCCCCTTCACGGGCTACTTCGATGCTGCTCCGGGCGGACAGACCTCGCTGGCTGTATTCCCCTACTATCGTCACTCGGTTGTCGTTCCCGCAGCCTTCGAAGAGATTGAGCTCGATGGTGGCCTCTCTCAGCAGCGCATCATTGTGGGAGCCGACAGCACCACGGTCAGCCAGGAAGCAGGCCAGGCCGAAGTCTACGTCTTTGCCAACCGAGGGCTTCAAACCTATCAGCAGCCGTCGGAAGAGTGGTTGCGCATCGTGGGCAAGCCCGGCGAGTATACCGTCGACACGCTCACGGTGGAGTACGACGCCCTGCCCGAAGGCATCGACCGCCGCGAGGCCACACTCATCGTCAGCGATGGCATCACGACGCTGCCCCTGCGCTTCATCCAGCAGCGGGTGGACATACCCGAGCCGACGGGTATCAACGCCGTGGAGCCAGAAGCCAGAAGCCAGGAGCGAGAGGTGTACGACGTGCAGGGACGCCGACAGCCTGACGGCATCATCGGCCGTGGCATCTACGTTGTGCGCAAAGGAAAAGACAGCTACAAGCTGCTGAAATAACACAACAAAAAAAAGAGGGTGCTTCATTCATGAGCACCCTCTTTCTTTTTATTGTCTCATCCTGCAAGGATTACACCAGCTGCTGCACGAGGTCGGCACGATCGCCGGGCAGCAGGTCGACGACGGGAATCTCTATCATCGTGTAGCATCCGGGCTGCTGGCGCATCGAGGCGCGGGCCACATTGACGAGCACCTGTCCTGTCAGAGCCGGGTTGTTGATACTCATATTGAACTCCAGACGCTGGTTCTGCGTCCGTCCGCTCACACCCTTGCGCACCATGTGCACACCGTGTCCCATGTCGCGCACATCGTCTACCGAGTTGACGGCGAAGACATGCGTCTCGTCGTTGGCGAAGTAGGGGTCGGCCTTCACGGCAGCCGTCACCTCTTCGAGCTTGGCTCCCTCTTCCAGTTCTACATAGACCATGCGGCGATGGATACCCTCACCCAAGGGGATGGTCATCGAGAGCGCGTTCTTCACACCAGCCTTCGAGCGCACGCAGACGCTGTGTCCCATCGACATGCCCGGTCCGAAGTTGGTGTAGCTCAGGCCTTTGGGAGCCAGTCCCTGCATCAGGGTGCGCACGATGCTGTCGCTGCCCGGATCCCATCCGGCGGCGATGATGCTGACGGTCTTTGTCTCGCGGTTCAGCTGCATGAGTCGTTCGCGATAGCCACGAATCTCGGTGTGGATGTCGAAGCTGTCGACGGTGTTGATGCCCAGCGGCAGTATCTGCCTGGCATACTCTTCGCAGGAGCGTGTCGGCGTAGCGAGGATAGCCACATCGACATCCTTCAGTTCGCGGATGTCGCTCACTACGTCGTAGTCGGCCAGTTCGGCCGGCTTCTCTTTGTTACCCTGGCGGCGCACGATGCCCGCAATCTCAAAATCGGCTGCTGCCTGCAGTGCCTCCACTGTGTAGCGTCCGATGTTGCCGTAACCCACTACGGCTGCTCTGATTTTCTTCATTGTTCTTTTCGATTGTTTTTAAAATACTTTATTGGTCGGGGTTCTCTATAAATCCTTGGTATTGGGGAACGAGGGCCTGCTCGATGGCGCGGTAGCTCTCGTCCATCACCTGCTTCACGTCGCGGCCGGCATTGCTCGTTTCTATGGGTTGGTGGATAGTGAGCTTCATCGGATGCCATGCAGCCCAACGACTGGTGCGCGGCATGATGTCGAACGAACCGTTGATGGTCAGCGGCACCACAGGCAGCTGCAGCTCGTCGGCCAGCAGGAAAGCGCCGCGACGGAAGGAAGCCATATGGCCTGTGAACGAGCGCGACCCCTCGGGGAAGACGACCAGCGAGATGCCCCCACGAAGGATGTCGCGTGCCTGGTCGTAGCTCTTCTTGATGCGGCTTGCCCCCCGCTTATCGATGAAGATATGGTGACACTTCTCGCAGGCCCATCCCATGAAGGGCACCTTGCGCAGCTGGTATTTCATCATCCAGCGGAAGTCGCGACAGAGATGGCCGTAGATGAGGAAGATGTCGAAAGCGCCCTGATGGTTGCTCACGAAGACATACGACTGCCCGGGCTGCAGATGCTCTCGTCCCTCCACGCTTACGGGTATGAGCATCACCTTCAGGATGCTCCATGCCCACAGCTTACCGGGGTAATAGCTCACCCAGCGACCCAGTCCGATGGCCGAACCGATGGCGATGACCACCGTTGCCAGGACAGTGGACAGGATGATGTAAGGCAGTCCGATGCAAAGTTGGTATATGCGATAGAGAAACTTCATTGCAGGTTTTGTTGTTTGCGGGCGGAAACGCCGTTCTGCCCCTATATTGTTTGCGGGCGGAAACGCCGTTCTGCCCCTACGATTTTATTTTAGGGTATTTCCTGGTCCATCCGTCCCAGCGGAGACGCATCACGCCGAAGAAGGCCTCGCCAAAGATACCGCCCGACATCTTCGACACTCCTTCGCGGCGATTGACGAAGACAACGGGCACCTCCTTGATCTTGAAGCCAATCTTGTAAGCCGTGTACTTCATCTCTATCTGGAAGGCGTAGCCCTTGAAGCGAATCTTGTCGAGCTCGATGGTCTGCAAGACGCGTCGGCGGTAGCACTTGAAGCCAGCCGTCGTGTCGTGCACCTTGAAGCCGGTGACCATCCTGACATACTTCGATGCGAAATAGCTCATCAGCACACGTCCGATGGGCCAGTTGACGACGTTCACCCCGCTGATATAGCGCGAGCCGATGGCCAGGTCGTAGCCCTCGTCGGCGCAGGCGCTGTAGAGCCGCGGCAGGTCGTTGGGGTCGTGGCTGAAGTCGGCGTCCATCTCGAAGATGTAGTCGTACTGCCGCTCCAAGGCCCAGCGGAAGCCGGCGATGTAGGCAGTGCCCAGTCCGAGCTTTCCCTGGCGCTCGAGGATGAAGAGCCGGTCGGCAAACTCGTCGGCCATCAGTCGTTTGACAATCTGTGCCGTGCCGTCGGGCGACCCGTCGTCGATGACGAGGATATGGAAACATTTCTCCAGGCCGAAGACGGCGCGGATGATTTTCTCGATATTCTCCTTCTCGTTGTAGGTCGGGATGATGACGATGCTGTCGCTTGTATTCATGATGATGAGGATTTTTGATAGTGCAAAGGTACGAATAAACAAGCAAAGAGCCAAGAAAAAGAAAATATTTTTTTCTTTTTTTGCTCTTTCGAGCGAGAGTATCTTTTTTTAAGGTACGAATAAGCAACGTTCGGGCGAATTTGTAGTTCGCCCGCTGAGAGGGCGAACCGTATTGCAAATTCGGCTGAACAGGAGGAAGGAACGACTCTGTCATGTCTTTTCTATTTATCACGAATTTGAGAATTAGAGAATTATAGTTCCTATTACTAATTCGATAATTCTCTAATTCGTGATTATTTT